>NZ_WSSC01000003.1:300000-587373 GCF_009792895.1 Pigmentibacter ruber | reverse complement strand
AGGAACCTTGTACTTCGTCTCTTTCGATACGAAACACAACGCTCCCGCACTCTGTTTCTGCTCTCTTCTCTTGTCAAATAACTTTCACTACTTAGCAACCCTTTCGAGTACGCTACTGCAGCGAGAAAATTAACTTGCTATACATTTCTTTTCTTGTCAAATATTTTTGATAGAAAATTTAATTTTTTTTTAATTTTTTTAGCTTAATTTTTAGGCATTTATAATATGATTCTACTTGTTTTTATTTATGAATTATCACAGTAGGTTAATCTCAAACTGAAACCATATTTTGAATCACTTCCTTAGAGCTAAGTATTGCATTACAACCATCAACACTTTTCCCTGCCTGCCAATAGTCTTTATATCCAGCCCCTTCTAAAGAAGCTCGTTTAAGTTTCCACGCTGCTTGTATCGTATAGTACATTCGCATCCAGTGTTTGAATTTATGATGCCTCAGAAAATATCTAGCTAGTGGATTCGCCTTTGTCCCAATTCTCTCAATATATTCAGTTTTGATAACCGAAACTGGGACACCTGAAATTTTATCAGTTAGCACTATGTCCTTAGATGACGCTTTAACTATAGCCTGTTTGTAATCTTCATGCGCTTTGCATTCAGTGGTTGCAATAAAACGTGTTCCCATTTGTACTCCAGCATAACCTAATTGCAGCGCTTCATTGAAACTTATTTTATCCCCTACACCTCCTGCACATATTATAGGGACACCGAATTCTTTTAAATCTTTTATAATTTGCTCTGCTGATAATTCACCAGCATGCCCACCAGCCCTGTTATTCACACAGATGAGTCCGTGCACACCTGAATGCAATGCTTTTTCAGCCCATTTTTTATTAGTTACATCATGGTACACAATACCATTTACAGATTTACTTTGCTCAACAACCCATTTTGGATTGCCAAGAGAGGTAACAAAGAATCGAACTCCTTCTTCAAGAGCTATTTCTAAATATTTTCTCATTCTATTTTCATATATTTTTGAAGATTTTTCAGTAATAATATTCATACCAAATGGTTTGTTTGTTAATTTTTTAATTAGTTTTAATCCCTCACGAAATTCGTGCTTATGCACAAATACTAGAGATAATGGCTGCACAATGCCAATACCACCAGCTTCGGAGACCGCAGCAATTAATTCTGGATTGCTACAAGGATACATAGCTCCACAAATAATAGGGTATTGGATACCAACTTGTTTTGTAAATTGCGTTTCATAATTCATATTAAGCATCTCTTTAAAGTATTAATTATTTTTAATGTATTATTTATCTTCTAAAAATAACTTTTTTATTTTCTTCTAACTCGCCACGTAGCATGGACTTTAGTTACGATTTCATTATTTGTATTTAATATATTTGCAGTTATTTTATGATCTTCATTTTCTTGTTGATTTGCTTGATATTGATATATTGCTTCTGAAACTAAATCGCCACGGGCTTTCTTTAAATATTCTATTTCTATTTTTGTTAAAATAGCCATTGCTGTTTCAGGTAATTGAGAAATAAGACAAAGACCTGTCGAAAATTCTCCCACATTAGCTAAGGCTATTGCATGAATACAATTTAAATGATTGCGAACAGCCCGCTTATCTTTTAACAGAACTCTCGCTTGTCCGCTTTCGATACTTAAAACTAAGGGAGAGATTGATCCTGTGTAAGGAATATATTTTGATACCAATGAAGAAAAAATAATGTTTCCTCCAGGAATATTTTTTAATTTAGCCCAACCAACTTGAATCATAGCACTTGGAGAAGATAACTGTGGAATTAATTTTCTCATTTTAAAGTATCCTTCATGATTTTATTTACATAACCTCATGATAGTACCTAAATTAATTATTTTTTCATCTTTCAGCACAAAGTTTATATCATTATTCTGATTCTTCGTGGTCATAAAGACTTTGGCGAGAAATGCCTAATGCTGAAGCGATTTTAGATTTATTACCACCATATTTTTTTGAAGCAACATTTATCATTATTTTTCGTAAAACATCTTTTGCTTCATCAAAATTTTCACCAGCAGCAATAAATTTGAGTAAAGCCTCACCAAATCTTCCTTCTAAAACATCTCCGTAACTTTTCACTGCGCCAGAAGGATTTGTAGTTGTTTCTTGGGGTGATGCGCGCATACTTCCTATTATTTCGATGTCAGAAGGATAAATTTGACTGCGTTGATCAGCTAGTGCTCTAGATAAAGCATTTTCTATGATTTGGTGAAGAGTTCTAAAATTAGCTGGAAATGAATGATTTGCTGCTAAGTCTAGAATTTTCCCAATTACTTCAGCACTCGCAGAAATTTTAAGATCTTCGCTTGATTGTGAAAGATTTTCAAAAATAAATTGAATCACTTTTGTTAATTCTTGATTTAAATCAGAAATGGAGGGGAGATCTATTTCTCTATGTGCATAGGCTTCCAAAAAACCTGGAACAATTTTCTTTTGATAATCAGTGCAATAGGTTCCTACAAATTTAATCAGACTAATTGATAAATTACCATCACCTAACACTGAAGGAACGAATTCAGAATCAAAAATACTTTTTAATTTATTTTGATTTTCTTCTGACAAGGCATGCAAATTATCTAATACAAGCACCCCACCTACCGCTCTTTCAAATAAACTCAATTGTAATGTGTTTCCAATCATTTTTGCATCACCAAAAAGCATTGTAGAATTCACATCATCTGATTTTGAAGCGCAATCGTGATAAACAATATTTCGAGAGAGACTACCGTAGTTTTGTTTTAAATATTGATGTGCAAATAATTGGCAGGCGATTGTTTTTCCAGTCCCAGGAGCACCACATATAAGCAGCCTTTCCTCTTTTCTCCGCATTGAATGCTCAAAAGCATCAGATGTTTGTTTTTGCAAATATATTTCTTTTGAAAATCTAGAATCAAATTCCATTATTTTTAATTTGCGAATAATTGTAGCTTGTAAAGCAGCTGCACCAATTGTTTTGGTTAAAGAAAAAGAGTCTTTTAATTTAGGACAAAACATATCCGCACCAGCTCTGATAACTCTTGCAGGTAAATCTAAATCATCTGAATTTGAAATCATTATTACTGGAAGACCAGGTAATGTTGAACGCAGATCTGGTAAGAGGTCAATTCCCCACTTATTTGTTCCTTTATAAAAACAATCAACTACACAAACATCGTAAATATTTTTACGCAGCAATTTCTCAGCTGCTTTAATACTATCAGCCGTGTCAGCTTTACCGCCCAGTCCTTCAATTGCTAAAACTATGTCATCTGCATCTTCTGGTGTATCGTCAACTACTAACCAGCGAGATATTGGAAAAACTTTAGAAACCATTACTTAGAATCTCCAATCCAATTTAAAGCAAGACCTTTAATTCTTTCTTTTTTTGTAATTATTCTTAAAATAAAAGATTGTGGTAAATTTAACTCTTCATCAGAAACAATTTCAATCTTTTCTTCACTAATCTTATTTTTAACTAATGATTCAAGATCATTTTCAGTAATAATAAAATTTTCAAGGCCATGCTCTTTAGCAAATTGAATTAACTCTCCATTTTTGAAATAAATAACTTTCTTTCTGTTTAATAAATATGAAGGAATTTCATCAATTTTCTTATTAACATAAAAATGTGCTGGAATGTCAAAGCCTGTTTCAACTACATTATTTTCAATAGTAAAAATCATTTTACCTTTAAATTTAAAAATACCTCTTTTAATTATTGAAAGGCCTCTTCCATCTCGGCCAAAAAATTTAAATAACACTGGTGAATCTATATTTTTTAAATCAATTCTATTTGTTAATTTAGCTAAGTGGATATTAAAAGCAGATAGAAAAGAAACTTTAGAATACACTCGTAATGAAAAATACTCATTAGCATAATAGAGTTTTACTTTTGAAGGAGTAATTGAATGTTTTATTGAATTTGAAGATAAATTAACAATAATTCTTTCAAATAAAGAAATATCTGATACTGGAACTTCAATATTTTTTGGTAGATTATTTGTAACTTCACAATTGGAAAAATAAGTACTTATATATTGCATTATTTCATCAAAAATAAGATCTTTCGGAGTAGTATAATCTTGATATACCTCATTAGATGACCTTACTTCAATGGCTAATCTTTGCAAAATACCTCTTATAGAAGAAACATTGTAATTTAAATCCTTGTCTTGGTATTTTGTGCTAATGGAATCTAATATTTTTGCTACATCATGTTGAGCATCAAGGATTAATGTTTGGTAAAACTGTAAATTTTTACCTCTTACTTGTATAGCTTTTTGTGCTAAAATACGAACATTTAACCAATTAATTTTATCAGTCTTTTCTAATAATTCATCCACATCTTCTGTTTGCTCTAATAACTTCCCAGCATATTGGATAGAATGTAGCATTGCATAAATACAGATACCCCAAAACAAAATGACCGCCATAGAAACCATTATTGGAAGAGATATTATATGATATTCAAACAAATCTAATGAGTTTTTACTACAAGTGTTTATAGTTAATTCCACCAAATAGGGATAAGGCGATCGATGTGGTTGGAAGTATTCTGTACGAGTATCAAGACATTCTTGCGGGATTTCTTCAGGAGATACCCATTCTCCTATTAGCTGTCTTTCTGGATTCAAAAAATAAACAGATACCTTTGCAGCCCTTTCTTGGGTTTGGGTCTTTTTCGAGTCAAAAGTAAAATTAAGATATTCTTGCATCAAAGATTGGGACTGATCTTGCAAACCCTGCGAATCTAACTCAGCAGTGCCAAGAATACTGCCTGTTATCCCACCCATAATTAATTTAACATCGTGCCTTAGATTCGCTATTCTTTCGGCTCTGACAGAAAGAGTCCAGATAACCAAATATAAAACGATAAAAATGATTGCTGAAAATATAAAATACGCTAACAAAGACCCAGAGTTAAATCTAAATTTAAGATTTATACGCATTTTATCTTTCATTCTTTTTTTCTCAAATTCAAAAAAACTTACAACATAACTTCATGAGTATAACTAACACAATAATTCAAAAGATCCCAAGAACTGATGAATTTGGAATTACATGCTATAATCTCCTTACTAAATTTCAAAAGCTTTTATAAGAGGAAATTTTTCTTGCAAATTGTTATTGCGAGTGATATTGCCATCGTTCCAGCAATGCTTCATTATGGAGAGTTGCCAGATTTTAGAACTCAAATTTTTTAACTTTTTTTAATATTTTCAGGAGGTTGGTATGCACGGATCACGTCATCGTCGTAAGCATCCAAAAGGTCGTCGTAAAGTTGGTCGTAAGAAAAGAAAATTGCTCAGACGTCGTCGTGCAGCTAGAACAAGCGGTAAGTAATTAATATTACTGATAAGTTCATTGAAAAAGCCCATTCTCTTGAATGGGCTTTTTTATTTTTAAACCTCGTTTTCCAAGATTTTCAAAATCTCCTTTTGTAAGCTCACAAGAGAAACTCTTTGATTATTATCGACTTGGAGTTGAATTTTGCTTTTATTTTTGGGAAAATTTTTTACGAAAAAGTTCTCTGCAATACTTTGTAAAGTATTTAATCTATCCAAGTCTAACCAATCGTTTTTATTTGGAAAACTATCTTGATCGAGAAAGTTCAACGGACAATGATCTACAGTTATTTGAATATTGTTCTCTTTATCAGCTTGCTTGTATTGTAAAGGTAAGCCTTGAGTTCTGCAGATTGTAGGCCTAGCTTCGTAAATTGAACATGAGTTATTTCTTAAAAACACGCATGGACTTGTTAATTTATTTTGAAAATTTTTTTCTTTAGCTTGCATAGGTTGCTTTAAAACTTCTAATAATTCTTGCTTTTTATCTGATTCAAGAGAGAATATCCATACCAAAATTCTGTACGCTTCTGCTTGAAAAATACTTAAATTCACAAAACAACAACTTGCACACCCCTGCTTGCAGTTCATATGTGCAGAATATTTTTCATTAATTTTTTTATAAAAATCACTACAATTATCTTGGAGATTTAAAATAGGCTGAATGGAATTACTAGAAATTTCAGACATAAAGTTGTAATCCTATTGTGGAGTGAAAAAAAGAAGTGAAATTCTACTTATACTTCTATTATGGTAAACTAGTAATGTTAAATAAAGGAAGTCAAGATGCTACAGATTTTTTTAAAAAAAACGCTGATATTTTTAATTTATGGCTTCGTTTGGTTATTTATCTTTTCTATACCAATAAAAACAGAAAAAAAACTTTTTACATTTCTCCACTATTATGTGGTTGATACAAAGCCTGTCCATTGGTTTTTGGAAAAAATTCGATTGAGTGCTAAATCCACTGAGAGCACCGCAAAAGATACAGCCACTGAGTTTATTGACAAAATTGAAACAGAAGTGAAAAAGTAAATCTGTTCTGATTTTGTAACTTTTACCAGGTTTAAAAATGCTCTTACCAAATCTTTTGCAAGAATCTCTTAATGAAATATCAAAAAATTATCAGCAAACTTTACTACAAGAAGCATACACAAAATTATCCACCTATTATAGAAATAATAGGGAGCAAATTGCATTTTCTTTAAATAGTGATTTAGAGCGAATAGCCTATGTTTTAGCAAGAATGCCAGCAACTTACGCAGCAGTTAAAAGAGTTTTACTAGAGATTCTTCCTTTTGCAGATAACGTAAAAAGCATTCTGGATGTAGGCTGTGGACCAGGTACAGCCGCTTGGGCAAGCTGTGAGGCTTTCTCAGATATAGAAAGAATTCAGCTTATTGAACTAAACCAAGGCATGATTGAAATTGGTAAAAAACTTGCGCTGAATCAGCTTAAAATGAGGAATGCCGATTGGCTTCAAAATAACGTCTTAAACTCTTTAGGCAATATCAAAATTGCTGATGTTGTTCTTGCCTCATATTCCTTTAATGAAATTAAAGTACAGGATAAAGAGCATTTTCTTACAAAATTTTGGGAAAAAACAAATCAATTTTTTGTATTAATTGAACCAGGAACCCCTTTAGGATTTGAGTCTATTACCTTCGCAAGGAATTTTTTCATAAAAAATAAAGCTCAGATATATGCTCCATGTTCACACACTTTAAATTGTCCAGCATTGGAAAAAAAAGATTGGTGCCATTTTTCAACTCGATTACAAAGAACTTCAATTCATAAAATCCTAAAAATGGGAGAAAAAGGCTTTGAAGATGAGAAATACTCATATTTAATCATTAGCAAAAACAATTTAGAAAGACCTTTTAACACTAGAATTACACGACACCCCGAAATTCATAGTGGTCATTTAAAATTAAATCTTTGTACAAATAATGGTTTTATATCTAAAACTTACTCAAAAAAAGACGGTGAAAAGTACAAACAGGCTAGAAAAGCTGAATGGGGTGATTCATGGCTGCTTTAAATCCCTAAGTCCCACAAATTCCTTTTTTTAAAAGGTATTGACTACTTTCATCTTCTGCTTAGCTTCATTATAAGCGAGTTTACTACTTTACTTATTTTTCTTTTAAATTAACTAGTTACAAGGAAATCAAAATGACAGCTGAAGTCCATTCGTTTCAAACCGAAGTTCAACAACTTATGAACCTTATGGTTCACTCCCTTTACTCCAATAAAGAAATTTTCCTAAGAGAACTGATTTCCAATTCAAGTGATGCTGTTGATAAACTACGTTTTGAAGAAATCACAAATCATAACCTTCTCAAATCAGAAAAAGAAAATTCTATTTTAATCCGCAACGACAAGGATAATAACATACTTATTATTGAAGATAATGGTATTGGCATGACCAAAGATGAGCTCATGAATAATTTAGGAACTATTGCGAGTTCTGGGACTAAAAAGTTTTTAGAAAAACTATCTGAGCAAGATAAAAAAGATTCAAATTTAATAGGTCAGTTTGGTGTTGGCTTTTACTCTGCTTTCATGGTGGCAAAAAAAATAGTTGTAGAAAGCCGGTCTGCACATGGAGGAGAAGCTTACAAATGGACTTCTGCGGGTGATGGAACTTACACCATTGAGCCTAGTTCTAAAGAAACTAGAGGAACAACAATAGAACTTCACTTAAAAGATGATGAAAAAGAATTCATTGATGACTGGAGAATTCGTGGAATTGTTAGAAAGTATAGTGATTATGTTACTTATCCAATATTCTTTTTAGAAAAGAAAGAAGATGGAGCTACTGAAGAAGTTCGCTTAAACAAATCCACACCAGTGTGGGCTCGTAATAAAAGAGAAAACAAACCAGAAGATTACCAAGAATTATATAAACAAATCTCAATGGATTGGAAAGAACCATTACTATGGGAACATATTAGTGTAGAAGGATTAGTTCCTTTTAATGCTGTAGTATTTATTCCTACAGAAGCACCTTTCGATCTATATACGAGAGATAATCATGGCTTGCATTTATATGTGAAAAGAGTTTCTATTACAGAAAAATGCAAAGAATTGTTACCTGAATATTTAAGATTTATTTCAGGTGTTGTTGAAACAGATGAATTACCATTAAATGTTTCCAGAGAAATCTTACAACACAACAACAAGCTTCCGCAAATTAAAAAACAAATTATTAAAAAAGTACTATCTTCTCTGCAAAATTTAGCAAATAATGATAGTGAAAAGTACTTTAATTTTTACAAAACTTTTGGAGCTGTCCTAAAAGAAGGCTTCCATTTTGACTTTGAACAACATGAAACTCTAAGCGACTTAGTTCGCTTTAAATCATCAAAAACTGGAAAAGATGGTTGGGTTTCTTTCAAAGAATATATCGAAAGAAAAGCTGATGGGCAAAAAGAAATTTATTATTTAACAGGCCCTAATTTTGAGTCAATTGAACGCAGCCCTCACTTGGAAGCACTTACCTCAAAAGGTATTGAAGTATTATTCTTGATCGATCCAATCGATGAGTGGTTCATCATGAGTTACAATAAACATGGTGAATATAATCTAAAATCTATCAATAAAGGCGATTTAGATCTCAATGGCGTTGGTAAAGAAACTGAAGAAGAAAAGAAAAATGAAGAAAAACCAGTTGAAGAATTAGTTGGTTTACTTGATTTATTTAGAACAAAATTATCAGATGAAATTAAAGAAGTAAAAATTTCTAAACGTCTTCGTGAAAGTGCTTGTTGTTTAGTTGCTGATGAAAACGGTATGAGTGCTCATATGGAAAGAATTATGAAAGCAACTGGTCAAGGTATGGCTAATAATAATAAACGTATTCTAGAAATAAATCCAAGCCATAATTTAATCAAAAATTTAGCTGATAGGAAAAATAAAGGCGCTGACGAAACTACATTAAACGAATGGGTAGAAGTTCTTTATGAAACTGCATTATTATCTGAAGGCAGTCCTGTAAAAAACCCTGGAACTTTTGCTAAACGCTTAACAAAAATAATGGAAATGGCATCAGGTAAGTAAAAACTTCCTGATTGGCAAAGATTTCCTTCTATTATCTATATTTTTAAGCTTCTGATTATTTGGTATAGTAACTAAAAAATCAGGAGCTTTTCCTATGGAAGTATTTGACGCCGAAGGTAAATCTATATTTGATATTGCTCCCAAAAAGAAAAAACGTTATGTTCTTTACTTATTTAAATTAACACGAGAAGATGAAACTAGAATAAGAACTATTGAAAAAGCTATTCAAAATGCATTAAATGAACATATTTTAGTTCGTTTTGAAGATCCTAATGAAGCTTTAAAAGCTTTATTAGTAAAGAATATAGAAATTATTTTTATTGATTACTCATTATTTAATGATGACAATATTTCAATTGATTTTGGAGTTGAATGTAAAAAAAGAAAAAAATGTCCGTTATTTTTTGTTGCTAAAAACGAAGAAGAATTAGTTAAAAAATACCGAGAAAAACTTTCATTATATGAAGAATTTGATGACTATTTTAAAGAACCAATTGACTTTATTGAAATCAGTAGAAAAATAAAAAGAGCATCTGCAACAATAGGAAGAAGGGCTAAAAGATTTTCATTAGATATTCCAATTAAAGTTTATAGATTAAATTCAGACACCTATGAAGATGTTATATTGAATGATATTAGTTTAGTAGGATTTAGTATCTCAATAAAAAATGAACATTTTTTTAAAACTAATGAACAAGTTAAAATAAAAGTTCCATTACAAGATTTTAATTTATTTCACCCACAATATGGAGATTTTTTACCTGTATCAGGAAAAGTAAGAAGGATTTCAATTAATGGAAAAATTATTGGATGTTCTTTAGAACATGCCACACCAATGCAAATTGAAGTATTGATGAATTTACTTGAAAAAGTAACAAGAAGATTAAGAATGCTAAAAATTGCGGAAAAACCAAAAGAAGAAATAGATCCAGTTCCTGTCTAACTTTTCTTTAATTTTCTTGCATAATCAAATAAATATTGCCCACCACTAATTAAACTGGCAGCTAAAGCGAGGATAATAAAAAGTTGGCCAATATAATGAAAAGGAATAATCCATACAGTACCACAGACAGTAAGACCAATAATTCCTATGTCTTGGAAAGTAGTTTTAGTTTTGCCAATAATATTTGAAGAAATTTGGATACCATCATCAACTGCAGCTAATCTTATAGCATTTATACCAAGATCTCTTACAATAATGATAACAGCAATTAATCCATCCATTCTATGCTTTTCAACTAAAATAACCATTGCAGAAACAACTAGTAATTTATCTGCCAAAGGATCTAATAGTTTTCCAAGCACTGTTTCTACATTAAATTTCCTAGCTATCCAGCCATCAAAAAAATCAGTTAGAGCTGCTAGAGCAAAAACGAAAGCAGCTGCAATGTCAGTACTACTTAATTTAATTGGTTGAATTAAGCCAAAATGTCCAGATTCTGGAGCAACTTCCCCTAGGGACATTAAATAGACTACCACCGGGATACAGAGAATTCTTAAAAACGTTAAGCGATTTGGTAATTTTTTTAACCAATTAGGTAAAACTTTTTCTTTGGTAATATCTGGAACTTCATGATTACTTGTTTGGTGTTGAGTTTTTTTAAAGAATGAAAAAATCAAAATTTACCTCATATTAGCTTAAGCTTACTCTAAATCCATCTACTGTTAAATGGATATTCTTTTGTCTCATACCTCACTAAATTTATATATAACAGTTTCGCATAGCAGAACACATCATGTTAAAAATATTTGATCTAAATCAATAAAACGCTAATTATTATTGTTTTTTTTTTAAGCATAAACACCTTACCTATTAAAATGTTATTGAAAAATGGAACAGTTGCTTCCTTGACATCCAACTTTAAGGATATAGTGTTTATCACTGAGACTAACTTCCCGTATGTTCTCTGTACTTAATTTATTAGAAAAGGGGTTTCCATATGAGCGTATTAGTTGGACGTCAGGCACCAAACTTTAAGGCTGAAGCAGTTGTTAACAATGATTTTAAAGAAGTTTCTCTTTCTGACTTTAAAGGAAAGAAATACGTAGTATTATTTTTCTATCCTTTAGATTTTACTTTTGTTTGTCCAACTGAATTACATGCTTTTCAAGAAAAATTAGAAGAATTTTCAAAAAGAGATGTAGAAGTTATTGGGTGTAGTATAGATAGTAAGTTTTCTCACTATGCTTGGTTAAATACTCCAAAAAATAAAGGTGGAATTGAAGGAGTTAAGTATACATTAATTTCTGATATTCATCGCACTATTGCAAGAGATTATGATGTTTTAAGCGACGGGGGAGTTGCATTTAGAGGATTATTTTTAATAGACAAAAATGGTCTTGTACGTCACCAAATTGTAAATGATCTACCTCTTGGAAGAAATGTTGATGAAGCATTAAGAATGGTTGATGCTCTTCAGCACTTTGAAAAACATGGAGAAGTTTGCCCTGCGAATTGGAATAAAGGCAAAGATGCTATGAAAGCGACTCAAGATGGTGTAAGCAATTATCTAGCAAAACACTAAATTAAATCTCATTTGTATACTTGTGATTGCAGTTTATGAAAAGCTCTTTAAGATATTCTTAAAGAGCTTTTCATTTATATAGGAAACAAAAAATGCAGCTATTTTTTATAAATTTAAACAAAATGCCTTCTTTTATTTTAATAATTTCTTTCTATTTACCAACCATTACTTTTGCTCAAAGTTCAAAATTTCCAAAATTAAGTCAATTACAACAAAATGGAAATGCAACTGTTAGTGCATTAGTAGTAAAATTAAGCAATGGAGAAAAAATTGCAGAATTAAATTCTGATATGAGACTTTGTCCAGCTTCAGTGACAAAGTTAGTTTTGGGTGCACAAGCTCTTGATAAATGGGGCACGACTAAAACTTTTACAACAAAATTATATGGCAGAGGAAAAATAAATAAGGGAACACTTGAAGGAGATATTATATTCTACGGCGCAGGAGATGCATCTTTAACAAATGAGAAACTCTGGTTTTTAACTACTGATGTTTCCCGTTATGGCATTAAAAAAATTACAGGAAAAATTGTTGTAAATAATTCTATGTTTGGAAATGTTTTAGAAGATGAAAATAGATTGGGAGGTAAAAATAAAAGTCATAATGCCTATGACGCGCCTCTATCTTCAGCAGCAGTAAATTTTAGCGTCTTAGCAATAGTAGTCACTCCAAATGAAAAAATAGGAGGACAAGCAAAAATATCATTGGAACCTTATCCATTAAATAGCATTTCTGTAATTGGAAATGTAACAACAACAAATGAAAACTCAGCGCCACAAATTTCAGTTTCCCGTCAAAGTAAAAATGGAAAAGATATATTTTCTGTCTCAGGAACTATTCCAAAAAATTCCACAGCACAAAGAATTTACCGTTCAATTTCCGATGCTGATAGATATACTGGAGAAGTATTAAATGGCTTTTTAACCGCAGCAGGAATTGAAACATCTGGTGAAATTCAAATAGATTCAAAAGAATTAAAAGGGAATTTAATTCCTTTAGCCTCAGTTGAAGGTTATCCTATTGAGTGGCAAATGAAAGGTCTTTTCGAAGTAAGTAATAACTTTATTGGTGATACATTAGCATTAAATTTATTATCAGAGTCAAATCCAAAAAATAAAGGGGATTTAAAAGAAGCTGGTAGTTTATTAGAAAAATATATGAAAAATGTATTAAAAAACTCAACTTGGGATTCAAATCAAAATCAAAATTCAACACTAATAATCGAAAGCGGAAGTGGTTTAACTCCCAATAATCGTCTTTCTGCAAGAGATATTATTTCTTTATTGGATCATATGTATTTTAGTGGTAGAGCTTTTCCAGCGTATATAAATGCTTTACCAATTGTTGGTGATGAAGGTTCGCTAAAAAGAAGATTTACCTCTCCAACAGAAAAGCATTTACAAGGAAGATTAAGAGGAAAAACAGGGACTCTAACAGAACCTGTGCATGTATCAGCTCTTGGAGGCTATAGTCGACTTAAAAACGGGGATTGGGTTGCTTTTGCCGTCATTGTGAATGGGGTCAAATCAAAACCACAACCTGACTTAAAAAACATACGAGATGCAATAGACTCGGACCTTGCTAAGGTTTTGCCATCGGAGCTTTAAGAATGGAAAGAAAATCTAGGGGAACTTACACTTTACGTAGGCTTTTTCCATCCCTTTCAGATGAGGATCTACATCGATTTCAAGAAAACTCTTCAATTATTAGATTAAAAAAGGGTCAAAACCTTTTTATCTCTGGTGATACGCCAAGATCTATTTATGGTGTTGCAAATGGATGCTTAAAAATTGTACGCGAAAGCCAAGAAGGTGAAAGCGTCATAACACGCATTGTGCGCGCTGGACAAATTGTCGGTATTAGGGAAGTCTTTGGTGAATTTAAATACAGTAGAACCTCCGTAGCATTAAAAGACAGTGAAGTTTTTTCGATAGAAAAAACCATAGTTTTGGATCTAATTCAAAGAAGCCCAATTGTATCATTACAATTTATGAAAATCTTTTGTTACGAACTCGCAAGACTAGAAAAACGGATTGAATCAGACTTATATCGTCCCGCTAAGAATAGGGTTGCTTCCGTTATTTATGAGCTTTATAATTTATTTGCTGATGAAGGTGCACAAAGTTTCGAACCGCCATTAAATCGGCGTGATATTGCAGAACTAGCAGATGTCACACCTGAAACTGTTAGTCGCGCAATAGCGGATTTTAAACAAGCAGGTATTATGGAAACACATGGTTCATCATTTACCATTTTGGATACTATTTCCTTGCAAAATGAAGCTGAAGAAAGATAAAATTTGACCAATGTCTTTATATTTAAAATGTGATAATTTAGAAATTAGAATGGGAAACAAGCCTTTAATTTCTAAATTTAATTTATCCATTTTATCGCAAGAAAAAATTACTATAACAGGCCCAAATGGAATAGGAAAAACATCACTCTTAAAAATACTAGCAGGTTTATCAAAACCTCACCTAGGAGAGATTAGTTACTTTCATGATAAAGAATTAAAAGATAAAAATAAAACTTTAATGTTTCTTCCAAATATACCTAGTCTAATGTTAGATCAATCTATTCTTTGGAATTTAGATTTTTATACTCAAAGTTACTCTAATAAATTTACAATAGATGACTACAAAAAAGTTTTAAAAAGAGTCAATTTACATGATAGAATTTTGCAAGTAGTTAGATCTTTATCAACAGGACAAAAAAGAAGATTATCTCTTGCAGCTCTGTTACTCATTAAACCTAAAATTATTTTAGCCGATGAACCCACAAATGGGTTAGATGATTCTGGTGTCGATATTTGTTTAGATATATTTTCTGAATTAATTACAAAAAATAATTCAGCTATAATTATTGCAACTCACGATGAAAATTTAATAAAATGGGCAAATAAAAATATTTGTTTATCAAATTTTTTACCTGAAATAAAAAGAAATTTAAAATCAGAAATTAAGGTATTACTCTAATGTTTAATACTATAGAACATATTAATAAAGAAAATAGAAATTGGTTAAAGTCTTTTTATTTTATTCATAAATTAAGTTTCAGAACCCTTTGGGCTAGGAAAGCTTCATGGGTAGGTACTTTTATATTTTCATGTTGTTTGCTCATTCTTTTTCCTTTTGGCCTAGGAACTGAGGCCCTGCAAAGAGCTGATATTCAAATTGGAACATTTTGGATTATGAATGAATTTGTTGCTGTTCTAACCATTAGTAGAATATTTTCTGCCGAACAAGAATGCAACGGAATGGATTTAATTCTAACTTCAAAATTACAAAAAACATCTATTATTGCCGGTAAAATTAGTTTTACTGCTTTTCAAATCTTTACGTTACAAATTCCTATTTTGTTGTTGTGGATAATTTTTTATAATATTAATTCAAATATTCTTGTAAACTTATTAAATAATCTTTTTTTTGTTTCTATTTTTTTTAATTTAGGTTCTGCTAGTTTGGGTACATTAATTACTTGTTTAACAGCTAGAAGTTTAGCAAAAGAAATATTACTTCCTATGTTATTTTTTCCTCTTCAAAGCGGGATTTTACTGGCCTCAGTTTCATTAACGATACATATTGGCAACAATTCACTTCTCGGTGCCTTTAGTGAAAGTGCATGGTGGACGATACTAATTGCATATCCCATTATATTTTCAACTTTAGGAATACTTTTAAGTGATTTACTTTTGCAGGAATAATTATGAATACCAAAGAAACACTTGAGAATAAAATTCCACTATCAATTACAAAACCAATATTGCGTTGGAATATTATTCTTTCTTTATTTACTATTTTTCAAATATTTTGTTGGTTTCTAGCTTTATTTTGGGTTGCGTCGGATACCGATCAAGGCAATGTATATCGTATTATTTTTGTCCATGTACCTGTAGCTTGGTGCGCATTTTTTTGGGTTTTTACCAGTGCAATATTTGCTTTTTTAGTCATTTTAAAACCCAAAAATGCAATAATCTATGATAGAAGCAGCTACACATCATTAGAATTGGGGACACTGTTCTCATTTCTAACATTAATTTCAGGAAGTATTTGGGGAAGACCTACGTGGGGTGTTTGGTGGGACTGGGATCCGCGTTTGACTTCTAGTTTAGTGATGTTCCTTGTTTGTTGTGGTTACTTAATTCTTCGACATTTTACTCCAGATTTAAAGACTAAAAGAAATATGTCAGCTATTATTGCGATAATAAGTGCTGTTAACGTCCCAATAGTTTATTATAGTGTAAATTTATGGAGATCTCTTCATCAACCACAAACTTTTGTAGAAAAAACTCAAAATGCTTCAACAGATATTTCGCTTGTTCTTTTTTTAAATTTTCTTGCAATGTTTTTATTAAGTATTGCTATTTATAAAATTAGAAGACAAGCAGTTTCAGCTAAAGAAACATTAGATTTAGCTAGAGGTGAATAATTATGGAATCAGAATATGGGAATTTAAGTTGGGGAATTTTTGTGTATTCAACCTTTGCAATTGTTGCTATTTGCCTTGTTCTTTATATATTTTTTTCCATAAAAATCAGGCGTAATTCAATTCATAGTATGAATGAAGAGGGCTTTTTTGATAAAGAAAATAAAGAAAATAAAGAAAATCATTTAAGTCATTTGAGTGAAGGAAATCGTTGTGAAAATAAATAATGGACAAATTGCAGGGCTTATTATTGTATTAGGATCATTAGGGCTTATTATTTATCAAGCTACCAAAAGTGAATCAACAGTTACCTTTTACACTCCTGCTGAAGTTTACGCTAACCCTATTAAATTTGATGGCAAATTGTTTCGTGTATCAGGACTTGTAATGGCTGGTACCAAACAATGGAATGCAGAAAAAAATGAACTTAATTTTAAAATGACAGATTTAGAAGGACACAATTTTTTTGTACAATATAAAGGGATACCTCCAGATCTTTTTAAAGAAGGTCAAGGTGTTGTTGTTGAAGGACGCTTGATAAATAACCCAGACATCAATCAAAAAGATAAATTAATTACGGCAAACTTATTGATGGTTAAACATAGCGAGGTATATGATACAAAAAAAGATCATAAACAAATGAAAGAAGCTAAATTGCTTGATAGTATTTTAAAAGATCAAAATATTCCTTCTCAACAAACATCTGCTAGCAAATAATAAGTATTGGGAGTATTATGCAAAAAAAGAAATTGAATCGAAAAGCTATTTTTGCTTCGGTATTTGGTATTTTATTATTCTTAGCTTTAATGATTTATGCTTTGAAACAAGACCCAAATTATAATCCCAGTCAATTAGTAGGAGAGGAGGCTCCAATAATATCAGCTCCCCTTTCAACTGGTGGATCATTTAATTCTGATCAATATTTTCAAAAAAATAAATGGGTAATTTTAAATTTTTGGTCTTCTTTTTGTTACGTTTGTCGAGGAGAAGCTCCAGAAATGGAGTATTTTTATCAATTAACTCAACAAAAAAACGAAAAATTCCCTTATTTTGTAAGTATAAATATTCAAGATAATACAGAAACAATAAAAGACTGGCAAAAAAATTATGGTCAATCGTTTCCTGTTGTACAAGACTTAAAAGGATTAATATCCATTCAATATGGAGTTACTGGAACACCAGAGACTTTTTTTATAGATCCTCAAGCAAAAGTTAGATATAGAGTAGCTGGACAAATTAATCGAAATATAATTTTACGGTTTATAGAATGGCTAGAAAAAAATCCTACTGCAAATCAAACTGAAGTCACTAAAGCTTTCATAGCATTAAGAAGTAATAGTTAAATATGTCAATTCAATCTCCAGTATTTACAAAAATAAATGAATCTTTTACTTGTAAAAATTGTAATTTTTTAGTTCCACTATCTTCTAGTACTTGTCGAGATCACTGTCCCAAATGCTTATATAGTATTCATGTTGATATCAATCCTGGCGATAGAGCTGCTGAATGTCTTGGCCTTCTAAAACCTGTGGCTTGGTCACAACACAAGAAAAAAGGTTACATGATCCATTATAAGTGTCTTGAGTGTGGATTAGAAAAAAGAAACAAATATCTTGAAATAGATTCAAATATGCCAGATGATTTCTCAGCTCTTTTAAAATTAAGCGCTATAACAAAGGTATAAACGTGAGAACAGTAAGAATAGAAAATATTAATAGTTTTGTCGTTATTTCAGATGTGCATTTAAGAGAACCGGGTGATCTAAACTCTCAAATACTTCTTGAAAATCTTGATAAAATTAAACTTAAACATTATACAAAAAAAATTGATGCTATTATTTTTCTTGGGGATATATTTGATTTTATTACAGTATCCAAAACATTCTTTATTAAAATTTGGGTTGATGTTTTCGATAAAATAAAAGAACTAAAAAATTTGGGTATAAAAACTATTTTTTTAGAAGGCAACCATGATTTTGGATTTGAACATTTTCATTCAAAAAAACTAGATGATATTTTTTCATATTATGGTGATTTTATTCTTGAATTTGATCATCCTGAACTTGGTAGAACTGTTATGCGCCATGGTGACAATTTAATTTGCCTTCCCTCATATCAAAAACCTAGAGCTTTTTTTAAATCTTATTTGTTTCAAAAAATTGCTAATCTTTTAGTTCCAGGCTTTTTAATGCATTTTATTTGTACAAATTATGCTAAAAGAAGCCGGAATAAAGGAGAAACGTATAATGCATTAACAGCTCCATTTTTAAGAAATTGTTTAGAAGATTATTTTAAAATTTATAATGAAAACAATAGTAAACAAATTAATACCTTATTTTTAGGCCATATCCACGTTTATTTAAAAATAGTCTTTCAACAAGTTCGTTTATTTGTTGGACCTGACTGGTTTTCAAATCCAAATTATTTTGTTTTTTATGACTCCAGGGAAAATGAAAGAATTTTTACCAAAAATGATAATATCAAACAATTTGACATCTCCAAGTCTTAATAATTTGAAGTTTTAAATATTTAACATTTTGAAATTAGTGTTATCATTCTCTTAACACATGGAGAATTGTTTAATGCTAAAAATAAAATTACCCCAAGCCTTCTTCCTTTTTTTATTTTTCTGGTTTGAGCAATTTAGCTATGCTCAAGATAATTTTTTTAATTTATATACTGAAGATTATGCGCCGTATAATATGCCGAAAGATGATACCAATGGTGACAACGAAAATGAAATCGTTGGAAGTGCTACAGACATAATGAAAGAAATATTTAAGCGGGCAAATATTAAATATAAAATGGAGCTTCTTCCATGGGCAAGAGCTTATAATAACGCCTTAACTAAAAAAAATGCTGTTGTTTTTGCTGCATCAAGAACTGAAGAACGCGAAAAATTGTTTAAATGGGTTGGGCCGATTGGCGAAAACGATTGGGTGCTATTTTCATTAGCTAATCCTCATAGTAAAATGCCTTATATTAAAATAAAATCTTTAGAAGAAGCAAAAAACTATGTTATAGGGGCTTATAAAGGAGATGCAACATCAAATTACTTACATAGCATAAGTTATTTAAAAGTAGAGGATACTAATTTAGACCTTAATAACGAAAAAAAACTTCAAGCTGGTCGAATTGATTTATGGGCTTCAGGAAAACAATTAGGAAATTGGTTTTTTAAAAAAAATAAAATTATAAATATTGTACCTGTATATACATTAAAGACTTCAATACTATATGCGGCATTTAATAAAGAAACAGATGAAAAAGTAATTGAAAAATTAAACGCTACCTTAAAAGATATACAAAAAGATGGTACTTATGCAAAAATAATAAATAAATATGCAAATTAATATTATCTATCTAACTGTTACTTAATATGTAAAAATCATCTTCTTGTTCAATTTTTTATAATGCAAGAGTTTCTATAATATGAAAAGACCCTATTTTTGTTGAAATAATAGTTTTGACGTTGCCATTTTCTTTTATTGAGTTTTTCCTTAAATTTTTTTTCAAGAGGCATTTTTGTTCGATATTTTATTAACTATTTCAATAATTCTTAAGCCTTTGTTTAGTACAGCTATTTCAGAGTCTTTTAAATTTTGAAATTGGCAGGAAATAGTCTTTCCTAAATTTGTGGCTCTTTTTATTTCTGCCCTTAATTTTAATTTATCATCTTTATCAATTCCAAACATCCGCACAGGCATTTCAAACGTAACAGAGCAACCAACTTTAAAGCCCCTTTTAATATTATCGACTTCTAAATTTAAGCTCACTCCACCTGCAGAAATATTGTTTATTGTTCCCATGACTGGATTAGAGTCATCTTCCGAATAAATTTGCACGATGGCTTTGCTGATAAATCTAGGACTGCTTCTATTTTCAGCAGAAGACTCCGTCATATATTAAGGCTCCAAAGTAATTCTGGTTACCCACTTTTTTCGGAATGAAAATAGCTTTTTTTAGCACCCATCAATAAAATTTTTGACTGCAAAAACTTCTCTTTCTGTCAAAAGTAAACATTTCATAAAAAAAACGATGACTTTAAAATAAAGGAGAATTCTCAGCATCAATTTAAAAGTCTTTTGCAAGATAAAACAAAATTGAGGTCCTAAATGGAATTATCGAGCATTATTGGCCCAATTCTAGGATTAGTCGCTGTAATTGGAACAGCAATTATAAAAGGCTTACAAGTCCCAATGTTATGGGGTGGTTCAGCTGCCATGATTGTGGGTATGGGATCATTTGCAGCTGTAATGACAGCTTATCCTTTGAAAGACGTAATTTTCTCGTTTAAATCCCTTGGTCTATTTTTAAGTGGACCTAAAATGGATACGGAAGGTACCATTTCTACAATAGAAAGACTCGCTCAATTAGCTAGAAAAGATGGTGTATTAGCCTTAGAAAAAGAAATTGATAAGTTAGATGATCATTTCATGAAAAAAGGAATTGAAATGGTTTCTATGAATACAGATGCCATCGTAATTGAAAACACCTTATTAGCCGAAATTGATATGATCTACGAGGAAGAAGAAATAGCTGCAAAATTTTGGGAAGATATGGGTGCTTTTGCCCCAACAATTGGAATTATGGGTGCCGTTTTAGGTTTGATGGTGGTGATGTTAAACCTTGATAACCCTCCTGAGATTGGTCCGGGTATTAAAACTGCATTTATTGCAACATTGTATGGCGTGGGATTAGCTAACCTCTTTGCTTTACCAGCAGGAAAAAAAATAAAAAGAATGTGCCATCATAAGAAGGTTTACCGTGAAATGATAGCTGTTGGTATTGTTGGAATTGCTCAAGGCACAGCTCCAAAAGTTTTAGTTGAACGTCTACATGGGATGGCTCATTAATGCCTAAAAAAAAGAAATGCCCCGAATTTGAAAACCATGAACGTTGGCTGGTTGCCTTTGCTGACATGATGACTCTGTTATTTGCTCTATTTGTGGTTTTATATGCAATTGCAGTTGTAAATACTTCAAAAGTAAAACAGGTCACCGAATCAATGCAAGTCGCTTTTGGGATAAAAGAAGAAGTACCAAAAGAAGAAGGCAATATTCCAAAAGGCCCTCAATCTGTTGAAAGTATTTTTCGTTATATTAAAGGTAACACCAGTAGAGAACAAATCTTACAAAGATTACTTAGAGAAAGAGCTGCTATTATCGCAGCTCAAGCAAGGCAAGTTGAACAAAAATTAGCTGAAAGATTGTATGGTTCAAAGCAATTCCCTGATAGTGAAAAAAAACCACAAGATCGAGTAATTTATGTCGCAAGAGATCCTGATGGAATTAGGATTACTTTACTTTCTAGAGTGTTATTTAATCCTGGAGAATACATTTTAAAAGCAGACACAAAAGAAATGTTAAAAGGAGTCGCTGATATCTTAAAAGGATTAAATCGATTAATAAGAGTTGAAGGACACACTGATAACATTCCATTTGAACGAAATGGAATGACAAATTGGGAGCTTAGCTGCTTACGAGCAACGGCTGTAACCAAATTTTTTATTGATACAGGATATTTTGCCAAAGGTAGTGTTTACCCCGCAGGATTTGGAGACACAAGACCTATTGCTATAAATGATACTCCAGAAAACAGAGCTTTAAATAGGCGAGTTGATTTAAAAATTTTATATGACAAACCCGATGACTATATCCCTCCTGATGAGCAGCTTGGTAATGATGAAAAAGCTGAAAAAGAATAATATTTGAATAACTTAAAAAGTAAGTTATATAATTATCAATCAAGGAAAGTGTATTTTTGTTAATACAATCCACTTAAATGCTAATGCGGCTCCTTGTATTAATGATTCAAGTTATTTCAATTTTTTATGGAGATATCAATGAAAGAATACCAGTCTACTCTGAGCTGTGGAATTTTTTTTAATAAAAACAAAAATATACAAGCAAAAACAATTTTTACTATCGTAAGTTCCTTGTTCCTTTTTCAGGGATGTATGACCTCTTCACGCCAAGATCAATTGCAAGCTTCAGTCACACAATTACAAGGTCAAGTCTTTCAATTGCAAGAACAAGTTAACAAACGTGACCAACAAATCAATAATACAACTCAAACGGCTTTATCCTCAAAAAGCGATGTGGAAAGCCTTCAAACTCAATTACAACTTACTCAAGGGGTAGTTGATGAATTAAAAATTAAAATAAAAAGAATTGAAGAAAATGCTGGTTCTTTACCTTCAGAAAGTGGGGTTGTTTCGTTAAATAACTCTCCTGATAATTTAACAACAATTCAAAGGCAAATTGCGCGTTTAGAAATTGCTGCTGGTTCTAAAGTAGCAATAAATAGAAAAGGAAAACTTCCCGCCAAAATAAAATCTCAAGCAGACTTAACAAAAAGTTTAAAGACCACTTTTGAACAAGGCAATTTCAAGCAGACCATTGAAACCAGTAATTCAGTTTTAACTGCAGCTGATGCAAATGATAGTATGATTCAAGTGGCATTAGAATATAGAGCTGAAGCAAAATTTAAATCGCAAGACTTTAAAGGTTCAGCTATTGATTTTGCTAATTACGTAGAAATGTTTCCTATGTCTGCTAAATATCAAAGAGCTTTGTTACTTGCAGGAGACAGCTTTGTTTATTTAAAAAATAATAATATTGCTAAATCTTACTATCAAGAATGTGCTAAAAGTTTTTCCAATACACCAGAAGGCAAAGCAGCTGCAGGAAGACTTGCCAGTCTCCCATCAGCATCTACAACAAATAATGCGGGCCAATAATATTTTATGAATGAAATAATCCTTGCTGTTGAAAGTTCATGTGATGAAACAGCTATATCGATAGTAGAAGTTTACAAGGACAAGCTTAAATCAAATTTTGTTCGCATACTCGCCCATGAGGTAGAATCACAACATGCTAGCCATGCTCCTTTTGGTGGAGTAGTTCCAGAAATTGCTGCAAGAGATCATCTTGCTAAAATTTATGACATAGCAAGTACAGCATTGAAAAAAGCTGGGTTAAAACCAGAACAGTTAACAAAAATTGCTGTAACAATGGGTCCAGGTCTCATTGGTGCATTGATGGTTGGTGTCCTATTTGCTAGAGGATTAGCAACAGCTTTAAATATCCCTCTTGTTGCAGTGAATCATGTAGACGCACATTTGGCACCAGCGTTATTACTTCACGATTTTTCTCTCAAGTCAGATTTGTCTAAATCACTTCATCTTCGTAGTCCAACTTTCCCTGCTATAGCGCTTACTGTCAGCGGAGGACACTGTCATTTAAGCTACCTTTCAGATATAAATACAAAAAAAATATTAGGAACAACATTAGATGATGCTTGCGGTGAAGCATTTGATAAAGTCGCAAAACTTTTAGGATTAGAATATCCTGGTGGCCCCGAAATAGAAAAATTAGCTTTCGTTGCCGAACAAAATGGTTTTCAGGACAAATATCAATTTCCATACAAACTTTCTGATAAAGAAAATATTTATCAATTTTCATATAGCGGAATAAAAACTGCTGTTATGGAAATTATAAGAAAAGAAACAGGAATAAAAAAAGGAAAAATAACTGGAAAAGATTTGCCTTTAGAAACTAAACAACAAATTGCTTATTCATTTCAAATAGCAGCTTTGAAACAACTACATGACAGAGTTTTAAATGCTGTTAAAAATTTTCCAGAAATTAAAAGCATATTAATTGCTGGTGGCGTTGCCCAAAATAAAAAATTTCGTGAATTATTTATGAGTTTTCAACAAGAAGTTATTTTTGCTTCTCCTGCTCTTTGTTCTGATAATGCAACAATGATAGCATTACAGACTATCATAGAAACAAACTTAGATGGATTTAATATGCAACCATTTCCAAAATATATAGCAAAATAATTTAAGTTTATTTATTAATAATTAAAAAACGCTGAATTTTTTTTTGATTATTTTCTAAATAGCTGATCGATATTACTTATTGTTGGATTAAAAACTTTATAAGAATCTACTGAATCATATAATCCTGCAATGTCTGTATAAATTGTATATAATCCTGGAAAAATTTCTTCATCCGATAAACCTAAAAGATATCCTTCAGATGTTAGTTTTTTCGAAGCTTGTGGATAACGATAATCACTACCGTGTAGACTTATGCATTTCTGTTGTAGTTCTTTAATATATTCAATATCCTGATCAATTTTTAAATAGCTTGCATAAAAATGCACAATTTCTTTTGTTTTTCTTTTTTCACGAATTTCACCTGAAATTTTTTCTATTTTTAGAATATTTCCCGGTTCATGTAACCACTCCCATTTCCCTTGATTGTTAGAACAATAAACATAAAAATCCTTAGCTAATACATGTTGTGCAAAAAATATTGCACATATAAATAAAAATGCCTTGTTCATAATATTTCCTCTATAATTTATTATTTTCTTTTCATCATTGAGATAAAATTTTATCTAGTAGATTAAAAATTTATTTTAAGAAAGTTAGTATTTTAATTAATTTTATTTCAAAATTTCAGAGCACTTATTTTTTACTTTTAAAAATATATCCAGATAATGATTCAATTTATTATCTGGGTATATTTATATTTTTAATTAATATCCACAAGTATAAACAGGTAATGATCTATCTTTTGGATATACTTCAGCTGTATACTTTGCTTTATCTAAAACAACTCTTAATCCCAATTCTTGAGAAATGAGTTCTGCTTGATAAGCTGTTTGCTTTAAAACATGCAATTCATATGGTACTACCTCAGCTCCAGGATAAACACCTTGTTTGGTAAAGTATCCACCACGTACATTATACTTAGGCTCTAGTGCTTGTGTATAAATAATCAAACCATAATCAACGCCAACCATGTGATTTGTAGGAGCACATCTTACGGGATGAGCTGAAACACCGCCAGGAACTCCACCGCCAGGTGGAACTAAAGTTTGTGCCAAAGCAACTGAAGACATTCCAAGCAAAGATACAATTGCTAATAATTTTTTCATATTTTAACCTTTCATATTCATATTTTTTTGTTACTGTTTACTAGTTAATTAAGATAAATTTTTATAAATGTCAAATTTTTTATTTTAAATTTTAAGTTAAATAATTCATATTAAATCACAATTTTTTCAAATAATTAAATATTTTTTTTGATTAAAATAGAAATCAAATAGAATCCATTTTGAAGTAAATATTTTTTTAAAAATATACAATTTTGTTTTGACAAGAAATTTTTAAAGTAAAAATAAAAAAAGCTTTAAGAAATTTCTTCTTAAAGCCAAATAAAATAAAATTTATTACAATATTTCTATTTTTTATTTAATAAAAACCAAGTGGTTTAGGATTGTAACTCACAAGAATATTTTTTGTATGCTGATAGTGCTCTAGCATCATTTTATGATTTTCACGCCCAATTCCTGATTGCTTATATCCACCAAATGCTGCATGGGCAGGATATAAATGATAACAATTTGTCCATACTCTCCCTGCTTTTATATCTCGACCTAATTGAAAGGCATGATTTAAATTTCGTGTCCAAACTCCAGCACCAAGGCCATAATTTGTTTCATTAGCCAAATGTAGCGCTTCATCAATATCTTTAAATGTTGCTACTGAAACAACAGGTCCAAATATTTCTTCCTGAAATATTCTCATGTTATTTTGTCCTTTAAAGATAGTTGGCTCAACATAATAACCATTTTCCAATTCATTTTGAAATCTTTGGCGTTGTCCACCAAATAGTAGTTTTGCCCCTTCATTTTTTCCAATATCAATATAATTAAGAATTCTTTCCATTTGTTCTTTAGAAACTTGAGCACCCAACATTGTAGATGGGTCTAATGGATTTCCTTGCTTTATTTTTTTAATTCTCTCTATGATTTTTTCCATGAATGGCTCATAAATTGACTCTTGAATGAAAGCCCTTGAAGGACAAGTACAGACTTCCCCTTGATTAAAAGCAAACATTAGAAAACCTTCAACTGCTTTATTTAAAAAATCGTCTTGCTTTTCTATGACATCTGCAAAGAAAATATTTGGAGATTTTCCACCTAATTCTAATGTTGCAGGAATTAAATTATTTGCAGCATATTGAAGAATTAATTTTCCAGTCGTTGTTTCACCAGTAAATGCTATTTTATTTATCCTCGGACTTTCAGCTAAAGGCTTTCCTGCTTCTAATCCAAATCCATTCACAACATTTAAAACTCCTGGTGGAAGCAAATCCTGAATAAGCTCTAGCCAGACAAAAACAGAGGCAGGGGTTTGTTCTGCAGGTTTTAAAATAATACAATTTCCAGCAGCTAAAGCTGGTGCAACTTTCCATGTTGCCATTAACAAAGGAAAATTCCATGGAATAATTTGTCCAACAACACCAAGGGGTTCATATATATGGTAAGCAAAAGTTTCATGATCAAGCTGTCCTACACTACCTTCTTGTGATCTGATACAACTAGCAAAATAACGGAAATGATCGATTGCTAATGGGATATCAGCAAATTTTGTTTCTCTAATAGGCTTTCCATTATCTAATGTTTCTGCTGTAGCTAATAAATTTAAATTAGCTTCCATTCTGTCAGCTATTTTAAGTAATATATTTGCTCTTTCAGTTGCAGATGTCTTTCCCCATTTTTCTTTTGCAGAATGTGCAGCATCAATAGCTAATTCAATATCTTCAGCAGTAGATCTTGCTATTTCTGTTATTACTTCTCCATATATAGGACATATATTACCAAAATAATCACCTTTGGCAGGTGCAAGCCATCTCCCACCGATATAATTATCATATTTGCTTTTAAAAGGATTGTTGATGTCATACTTTGCTAATTCTTTATTTAACATAGAAACCTCCTTTATTTATTTCACAACAAAATACAACTTCTTATAATACATATTTTTTAAAATAGTAAACTAAATAAACAAAAATAAATATTCAAATACAATTATAATTTCTTATTAAAAAAGATAAATAAAGACAAAATTGTTGCTACTATGAATGCAAGCTTCACTAATAAATTAAATTCAGTAAAAATACTTAAATTATTATTTAATGGGATACTTAAAACAGATAAATCTTGTTTATTTATCACTTTATTACTAAAAACAAGATTACCATTTTTATCAAAAAGCTGAGTAGGACCATTATTTGTTAAAAATAACAAACTTCTTTGAGATTCTATTGCTTTAAATTGATTTATAATTGAATAAACAAAAATAGCATTAGTATCTGACATCCATATAAAATTTGCCTGATTTACTAAAAATTGAGCTCCATTTTGAACTAAATTATGGACTAAATCTTTGTCAATAGAATCATAGCAGATAAAAATTCCAATTTTAATATTCTGAAATAAAAGAGTATTAGCTTGATTACCAGGAGCTAAAATTACATCTTGTTTGGTCCATTTTAAATAGAATTCTTCTAAAAAAGGAATATATTTACTTAATGGAAACTCCTCTCCAAATGGCATTAAATTCCATTTGACATAGTAAGTTGAAGTCTTTCCATCAGGATAAACTATAAATGATCTCGATTCTGCAATTTTTAAAATAGATTTAGTCTTTGCAGCATCATTTATTTCAATAACTGATTGCAAAAGTATGGGTTTACTTGCTGATTTAGCTAGTAAATATATATCTTCTATTTTTTCTGGAAAATTTCCAAATTGATAATATATTGCACTTTCAGGTACTATTATTAATTCTATTGGAACTTTATCAAATTCTTTAACTAATTCAAATAAGCTTTTTTCTTTCAACTTCACTCCACCAATGTCTTTATCATGAATTACCGAAAAATTTGGTTGAATATATCCAATATTAATTTTTTGATCTATTGATGGGTTCTTTTCACTACTTTTTAATTTAAAAAATAAAATTGCAAAAATAAAAAATAAGTAATGATAAAAAAATTTGTTTCTAACGTAATCAATTAAACTAAGTTTTAAATAAATTTTTCTAAATAAAATAATTGCCAATAAAATATTACTATAAAAAAACAAGAAGGACAAGCCAATTGAACCTAATATAGATCCTAATTTTCTTAAATTACTATCATAGAAATAGGAATAACCAAAAAACCAAGGAGCTAGTTTGGGGTAATAATACTCAATATTAACTATTAAAAAAGTTAAACAAATAAGAGAATACCAATTAATTTTATAAACTTTAAATTTCCTATTTAATAATAAAACTGGAGAAAAGAGGAGAAAATAATAGGGAAAAGAGAGAAAGGCAAGAATCAAATAAATGATTGAAGTTATTAAATGATTAGTATGAAAAAAATACTTAATACTTGTATAAACCCAAGAAAAAGCTATAATTTCTAATGTTAGAGAAAAGGTGGTAATTAAAATAAAGTAATGAAACATTCTTCTTCTAAAATTTTCTATTTTTACTAGTAAAAATAATTCTAAAAAAAATGGAGAAATGCAAAAGTAATTTAGATAACGAATAATAGCTGGAAAATTTTCAAGTGGATAAAAACTAGATGAAAACAAAAAAGCACTTATTATTACCAAAAAAAGAGATTTAGCTCTAGGATATCTTAAGTTATCTTGAGCTAAATCTTGTTTCTTAACAATATTTTGCTTTAATTTATGGGATACCAGCAAACGTATTCATTCCCCAAACTTCAACAGCAACAGGGTTTGTAAACTTAGTTAAGACCTGACTATCAACTCTACAAATCTTGCTAGTTGAATAGTCTTTTGCACTTTTACCTGATTTCCAAACGAAGTCTGTAGCTTTTATATTAATAAAGTTTTTAGTATAAATAGTCATATTACCTGTACTTTGACTTTTACCTTCTGCACTGCAAGTTAATATAGCTAGAGCTTGATTAGGATCTATATTAACATTTGGAATTGGATTTAAATTAACAACTAATCCATCACTTGTAACAATTTTTACAATTATTGTATCATATCCTTGCAATTGCGTTGGAGTTAAAAAACCCTCAGAACTAGCTGATAAATCAGATTTTATAGTTCTTCCTATAATTTTTGAATCGACAACTATTTTTCTAACATCTTCATCCATTGGTTTATACATAGAACCTGGAGAAAAAATATTAGAAACATCACTTAAACATTTATCTATATTATCATAGCATACGTCAATAATTGAAATTAATTTAGTAAATGTATTATTCATATTTACTAAGTTATTCAATATCATGTCTTTTTCGCCTTTAGCCAATAAATTTGCTCTGTAGTTATCACTATTAGCCAAATTAAGCACATAAAAATAGTTACTTATTTGTAAACTTGTTTTATTTTTAATTTGATTTTTAAGATCAACATTGGCACTTAATTTACTTGCAATATCTTGAGAAACAAATTTTTCTTTATCAAAAATTGGCAATTCTGCATAAGAAGAAATTTGACTTGTTGATAAAACATACTTTGAGTCTTCAGGATTTTTTTCTAACGCTTTTAAATCATTCTCACTAAATTGAGCAGGATATTTAACTGCAATATAATCATTAATAGTTGAAAAAAGATCTGAACACCCTTTTTCATTCGCTAAATTACAAGAAAGACCATTTTTTAATGCATTTGGTAATTTCGTACTATCACCACCTACTTGCATTGCATAAATTGTTAAATTTGTGTTTGCTCTTGTTGTTTGATTTACATTGCCAAACATTGCTTTAAAATCAAAAGAAGCTGTCATTCCTGGAACATCTGGAATTGGAATTTTTCCACCAAGTCCAAAACTTAGATCAAAAGAATTTTTTGTAGCAGTATTTGCAAATGCAAACTTTAAAGCAAAGTACAGATTAGATTCAGCTGATTGTTCAGTAATCACACCATCGCCACATAAAACTGCAAACTGATTTGTAGTTAAATTTGCGTATTGAGGATTTATAACATAATTGGTAGTGCTCTTATCAGCTACATCCATTTGTCTTGAACCCGCAATATTTTTAACAACCATTAACATATTAGTAGTATAGCTACTAAAATTAAATGCACTTGATAATCCAAAGCCTAAACTAGTATTTACTCCAGGTAAACTGTTTAAAAGTCCACCCAAAAAACCTGAAATTCCTTCTCCACCAAAACTTAATCCAACTGATCTTGAAAAACTAAAATTATTGTTATTAAATAATGTTTCAAGAGAATCTATTTTATCAAATTTTGTAATATTTTGCCTTTTAGCAGTGAATTTTGCAGCTACATTTCCAAGACAAAAACCTTTTGTATTCATACCTAGCAAAGAATTGTAACCTTTTCCTAGATAAGGATCCATTGCTACAGCAAGCTTCTTAATATTGTCACTAGCATCAGCTGATTGTTTTACTGTGATATCTCCAGAAGTGTTACCACTTGAGCCACCTCCACCAGAACCGCCACCCTGCGCACATCCATACAACAGACTAAGGAAAGATAATGTAACGAAATAGGTACCTAACTTTGACTTAAGCACTTTTACCTCCTAAACAAATTAAGAATGTTTCTTCATTCCTAAGCAATGTTTATTCGGCTCTTTTAATTATTTATTTGAAGTTTTTTTTGTTTATTAAAGATTATTCCAATAATATAAAACAATTAGAATTTTTAGTTCTTAACAAGATCAGAATTTTTCCTTTTATAACTTCGTTTTTGTCTTTGCTTAAGTTTTTCAAACATTTGCTTTTTTTCTTCTAAATCAATGAAATCGGGACTTGTTTTATTTTCAAGTAATGAAAGAGTAAAAATATCAAGAAATTCATTGCTAATATTTGGTATCAAACTAAGAATCTTAACTACTTTTGAAAATTTTAAGCCATTATTATCACGACAATAACCTTCAATAAAAAGTCTTCTATCTTCTCTATCGACATGTGCAAATGCCGAAACTAGAACCTGTTCGTTATTAGAAAGATTACTTGTTCTAACCTGAGGCGGCTCATTTACCAAATATCCTACAAAGTCAGAAATTTTTTTGCTTCCATTCAAATCAGCAAATTTTTTAATATAAGAGATAGCATTTGCTATTCTATCCTCTTCACCATCTTCTACCCGTTTATATTGCTGCTGGGAACAGCCTAATTTTATACCCATTTGAGCTTGAGTAAGCCTATTGGTTGCTCTAAAATTAATAAGAAAATGTGAAAGCTGTTTTTTTATTTCTTCACGTTGGTGTTCAAAAAACTCTTTATCAGCATCAAAATCAGATACTTCTTGGTTTAACAAATCTGAATTGCTATATTTTTTTTTTGCCAAGTTATCCTCCTCTAGGTATAAGTTAACAAAGTATGTTGGAAAATAAACTAAAAATTCACAAAAGCAAGTTATTTTATAAAAATTTGTTCAAAAAATCTTTTTATAGCTAACACAAAAGGCGAACAATTCCAGAAAGATTACCAAAAGAAAATAAAATTAATTGATATATTTGAAATAATATTTTTTAATAGATTTACTATAATTAATCATCAATCAACTATTTTATTAAAAATTGACTTCAGAAAGTAAAAAATATATGTATTATCTATCAATTCTTTGCGTTTACGCTAAAGATATTGCAAAAAGATACTTGATTGTTTTTTATCTGTAATTTTAGAAATAGTTAAAGTCATATTTATGCGAAAAAAATTTTTGTTATATTTATCTATTATTCTTACCTGTAATATTCTAATATCTGCTTACTTTCTTTTAACAATTAAAAGTAAAGATGAAAAAATAAATCTAATTCTTTCTAATCAAAAAGTACAAAATTTTGAAGGAAGTGAAAAAACTTTAATTTTTTCTCATTCAATTCAAAACTCATTTTTAAATAATAATTTAATAAATAACATATTACTCATTTTTATTTTTTTAATCAATATTTTATTCTTATTATATTTTGCTAAATATTTTTTTTACATAAATAAAATTAATGATATCAATAAGCATTTGAATGAAAAAATGAGTCTCATTAATTTATTTAAAAAATTTCTCTCACATGACATAAGAAAACCTCTTAATTTATCCAAAATGTTAATCTCAGCAACTCAAGAACAAAAAGCAAAACCACTACTCGATAACATAAGTAATGAAGTAGAAAAAAGCATAAAAAAAGTTGAAGATTTCTGTGATTCATTTCTAATTCATTGCAACACAATTGATTTTCGTACTCAAGATATTAATTTAGAAGAGTTAAATATTTTTTTGCAGGACAAATTAAGTGAAGAAAAAAACTTAATTTTTAAAAAAAATTACAGTAATAATACAATTATCAAAGTTAACAAAGTTTATTTAGAAAGAGCAATAAAGTCATTACTGTCATTCTTAAAAGCTAAAGCTACCGAATATAATTTTTACTTATCAACAAATAATAATAAAAGCACATTTATTAATATTATTTTTCAATTACTTGATAAAGAATCTCTATCAATTATTGAAAATTTTAAGAAAAGTTATGACAGTGATTTTGAATTTCTAATAATCAAATCTCTTTTTACAAAAAATAATTGTAATTTAATTATCAATTTGAATGAGGGAATAATTGAATTCAACATTTTTATAAAAAATTCATAACAATAAAGGAAAAAAAATGGTTAATGTTGCTGTAATTGATGATGAGGAATTTTATATTAATATATGGAAATCAAGTTTAGAAAATAATTGTAATTCTTATTATTTTAACGATCCTGATGAATTTTTAGATAAGCATTTAGATAATTTAAACTTTTTTGATTACATTATTGCTGATGTTATGTATGGAAGTAGAAATATTTTAAAAATTAATTTTTCTAAAATATTAAGAAAACATAAATATACAAAAGATATTATACTTTATTCTAATTACAAGCAAAACTTTATTGATCTAGAAAATTCTCATTACTATGACTTATCATTAGCTAAAGATAATAGCTATTCTTTAGATGAGTTAAAGAGCTTATTAATAAGTAACAGAATAAGATGGAAAGAAAGACTTGTTAAACAAGGCATTAAACCTGTAATTAATTAATATTGCTTGCAGTATAGAAAGTGTTACATTTTAATTTTGGAGCAAGCAGATAAATTTCTCCGTTTTGCTTAGTTTTTCCGGCAATTTCTCCTGCTAATTCTCCCTCGCCCCAAAAGACATCTATTCGACTGGGTCCTTTAATAGCGCCTCCTGTATCATGTACAAATGCCAACTGTGAAAACTTATTAGTATTATCTTTACCAGAAGTTGATTCAGGATAAGGGAAATCTAGTAACATTAATGAACCTGCTGGAAAATATCTTTGATCCGCGGCTATACTTCTTTCAGAAATTAATTTAACATTGATGTTCCCAAAAGGCCCATCATTTTCTAAATTAAAAAAGACATAAGATTTATTGAAATTTAAGATTCTTTGCTCTTCTTTAGGATTTTCTTTAAGCCACTTTTTAATAGCTTGCATAGAAACGTTTTCTTTAGTTATAGCACCTTCTTTGACAAGTAAAGAACCAATTGGCTTATATTCTCTACCATTTTGTTGAGCATAATGAATGTATTTTTTTGACCCATCAGAAAATGTTAACAAACCTGAGCCTTGAATTTCAATAAAAAATAAATCTGTTTTATTACTAACCCAAGCAATCTCAAGATCTTTATTTTGGAGTTTCTTTTTCTCCATAATTTCTTCTCTTGTCCAATAAGGCAATAATCTATTTTTATTTATTCTTCCACGAATTACTTTCCCTTTTAGATCAGGATAAAAGTCTTCTAAGTGAACGCTAACTAAGTCAGAAGGAGTTTTATAAACTGGAATATTAAATTTATTTGTTTTTTCATTGCTCGCTATAGCATAAGGTATATAGTATCCAGTATATAATACATTATAATTTTCTTTATTTTTTACCTTATATATCTCAAAGTATTTTTTAACCAAATCCACATCAAGTCTATTTTTTTCTTTTAATTCATCAAGAAAATAGTTGGTTGTACAAATGTAATCACTTGTGTTAAAAGAAATATTACCATAATTAAAAACACTATCATTCTTTTTTCTATTCAACCATTTTAAATTAGAATCAATAGCTAGCAATAAATTTTTATATTTACTTTGATCTTCTAAAAAAGAAACAGCAGCCCAATCTGTTTTTTCAAAAGTATAATTTTTTTCTTCTTTTTTAATTTCTGTTGTTTTACATGCTAACAATAGAAAAATAGAAATAAAAATTTGTACAATAAAATACTTAATTTTCATAAAGAACTCATATATAAAATATTTGTTTAAAGAATGTTCCTGGGAAACTGCTAAGTTTTGAATTTCTACTTAGAAATAGGAACTATCAAAAAAATAGAAGAATCATTATACAATTGTTTTCGGTAATTGCAATGTTTTTTAAATATATGATATTATTGTTTATTTATTGATTGATTCTGATTCAATTAAAAAAGAGGCTGGTATGTTAAGTGTTTACTTAGGGATTTTTGGGCTTTTAGGAGTCTTTAGTCGTTATTATATTGGAAAAGTATTTCAAAAATATACTGACTACACGTTTCCTATTGATATCCTTACAATAAATATATTAGGAGCATTCTTAATTGGTGTTATCTACAGTCTTTCCTTTGAAAAATATCAATTCAGTTCTGAGCTTAAAACAGGAATTATAATTGGTTTTTTAGGAGGATTCACTACCTTTTCTTCTTATTGTCTTGATACTTATAAGTTAATTGCAGCTGGAAAATTTTTACAAGCTTTTCTTTATTTTACAGTGAGTCCAGTTTTGGGGCTTGTTATAACTTTTCTAGGTATTTACGTAACAAAAAAATTTTTTTGACTTAAAAAAACTTCCTTTAGTAATAGAAGAAAGGTTACACTCTTTCAAAGTATCAACAGTTAAAGGAAAATGGGTTATGTTAAAAAAAATTATTCTAGTTATTTTGATATCTATTAGTCTCTTTTTAATTTATGTCGCAGTTATTCCAGGTGATTACCTAATAAAAAGAGAAATTGATATTGATCTTTCAGCAGATAAAGTTTTTCCATATATTTCTAGCGTAAAATTAGCTGACGAATGGATGCCTTGGAAAGATCAAGATCCAAATTTAAAAATGACTTACCAAGGCCCTGAAAGCGGAGTAGGTGCTACTTCAATTTGGGAAAGTAATGGCAATATGGGGCAAGGAAAAGCTGAAGTAGTTGAACAAATTCTTAATGAAAAAGTAAAAACCAAAATAACCTATACAAAACCAATGAGCTTTGAACAAATTTCTATTTTTAAGTTAACAAAAAAGAATGAAAATCAGACCACAATGGAATGGTCTGTTGAAGGAAAAAATACATTTTTAGGAAGATTAATTTGCACTCTTGGTATAATTAATATGGATAAATATGTTGGAGGAGAATTTGAAAAAGGATTAAAAAAATTAAAAGGAATGGCTGAAAAAAAATAGCCTTTTTTCAGGTAGAAATGATTGCAAATGAATCATCAAGCGATTTTTTTGCTCTGAAAATAGCTTCTTCAATTGGAAGTTCAGATATTTCTATATCCCATGGTTCAACTGCAACTGGACCCAAATATCCTTTTTGCATTAATACACTTAAGAAACCTTTCACATCATTTACTCCAGTTTGCAGAGGTAATTTTCTTTTAAACTCGGGCATATAAAAACTATTATATCCGACTAATCCATCATTTAATTCAATGTATAAAATACTTTGCAAATCTAAGTGCTGCAAATCTAGTAAAGATGCACCACTATGTTGCCAATGATGAATATCTAATTTAAATCCTGCATAATTATATATATCTGAAGCGCTTATTAAACATCTAACGCCATCAATTGTATGAATAAAATCAAATTTTGAATTTATTCTTGTTTCTGCAGGTCCGATAAATTCAAAAGCAATTTTGATATTATGATCAGCTAAAATATTCTTTAAGATATTTAACCTTTGGATATATAACCGAAAATGGTTATCAAAATTTAATTTTTCAGAAAATGGCGGAAGGTATTTTAAAGCTAAAGAACAACCAATTTCTTCAGCTATTTTGGCTTGTTTCTGAAATTTTTTTAAAGATTCTGTAAATTGTAATTCTGTTCCATCAAATTTTACTGTTAAATGGAAAGATGCGGGTATTAGTTCAAATTCTTTCAAAAAAAACTTCATGTCCGCAGCAGAATATTTTGGATATTCGAGATCGATATTTATTCCTTTAAATCCATATTTTTTAGCTAATTTACAAGATTGATAAAAGTCCACTTCTTCATGTCCTAAATTAGAACTCATTTTGCTATTATTAGCATCATGATCTTTTGTGATATTTAAAACAGTATACATAATTAGCCTTTTCTAAACAGAAAATATTTAAAAATTATATATTTTTTTGAATTAAAATATATTAATATTTATTATTCATCAAAAATTTATCCAAAACTTTTTTAACGATACCTATATCAATAGTAACTAAAAAATCACCTTCTGGATTAAAACATTTTCCTATCTTTTCTAATAAAACAAAACGTAGTTCTCTACCAGTTTTTTTATTATCCTTGATCATTGCATCTATTAGTTTTTCTGTAGTTATCTCACTTGGGAGTTTTTCTTTATGCCCTAATTTATTTTCAATAATATCATAATGTAAATCTACTTCTTCTCTTTTTAACAAACCAATTTCAAATGAAAGTTCTGCTGCAATTCTCATTCCAAATGATACAGCATCTCCATGTATCATTTTTCCTTGAAGTAACCACTCTATACCGTGGCCAAAAGTATGGCCATATTCTAGTACTATTCCATAATTTTTTTCAGAAGGATCTTCTCTTAATATTTTTAATTTAGATTTTATTATTTTTAGAGCAAGATCGTATGTATTAATAATATTTTTTGGCTCATCATAAGATAAATTATTATGCAAATAAGTAAAAAAATCTTTATCAGAAATTAAACCATTTTTTATACCTTCAACAATTCCTGCTCTTCTAGCAGGCTTTGGTTCAGTAATTAAATACTGTGTGTCAGCAAAAATATATAAAGGTGAATGATATAAACCAAAATGATTTTTGCCAGTTTTTCCATTTACGGCTTGTTTGTTACTTAGAGTACTATCAGTTTGCCCCGTGAAGGTCGTTGGGATTTCAATAAAACGAATTCCACGAAATAGTAATCCTGCAGTAAGTCCTACCAAATTTCCTACTCCACCTCCACCAAAAGCTAAAAGAATGGATTTTTTTGAAACATTTTGTTCTATTAAATTTTCACATAATTCTTCCAAATTTTTAAAGTATTTATTTTGCTCACCTGCTAGGAGTAGCTTCAAAGTTATATTTGGAAATAGTTGTTTTAGCTTTTCAAATAATTTTTCACCATAGAGTTTAAAAACCGATTCCTCTGTTAGAAAAAATAATTTGTCAAAGTGACAATTACCTAGTTTGCTTATGAGTACATCTTCTATTTGATAGCCAAAGAAAAATGGCGTAGGTTTTTCTAGTTCAGTACTTAATTCAATAACGGGCAAAATACTCATAGATTCTCACTTTTCTACAAAAAAGAATATAAAATTTTAAAAAACAGAACTAATTGATAATAAGAATCATTATACTAAGAAGTCAATCTTCAGTGGGTACTATAAATTTTTTTTAAATATTTAGTTCTAAGTATAAAAATTGTTTATTTACAGCCTTTTAGAACTTACGAGTTAGGTACATTAGCTTTTTTCAAAAGTTCTCATCTGTTTCTTTGACATGATTTTTTTCCCCAAACTTTGACGCTCAACTAAAATTTAAATAATGAAATATAAATTTTTATTATATTCTTGTTTTAAGAGAAAAAGAAAAAGGAATCTTTAATGAAAAGAATTTTATTTCAATTTTTTGCAATTTTATTTTTTTATTCTCCTAGCGCTTATCCGAATGAAAGTGAAAAAATAGAAATTGAATACTTAATCAGACCACCATATTTTATTTCAAATAATAATAGAGGGGATGTTTCAGACGGTGAAATTTATCATATAATTGTTAAAATATTCAATAATGCAAAAATACCTTTTGAGCTAAAGAAAGCACCTCTCATTAGAACTATTCAATCTATAAAAGAAAATAAAATCAAAGTTTGTTCTCCATCATCTTTCAAAACAAAAGAAAGAGAAGAATTTGCTATTTTTTCAAAGCCATTATTTCAAGATAAAAAAACAGTAATAATTATTAGAAATAATGATGATTCTATAAATAAATTTAATAAAACAGATGATTTTTTAAAGCAAAATGAGCTAAAGTTGCTAGTAAAAATAGGTTTTAGTTACGGAACTTATATAGATGAAAAAGTTTTTAATTTTAAAAAAATATCTTTATCTGAAACTAAACAGCAAGAAGCAATTAATGTAATTTTTACTTCAAATGATAATAATTTAATGTTTCAAGATATCTTAACAAAAAAAGCAGATTTTATGTTTATTGGAAGAAATGAAGCTGAATATTTATTAAATATTAATCCGGAATTTAATAAAAAATTAAAAATTAAGGATTTAGCCGATGTCCCCAACGGGGAAAAACGCTATCTGATGTGTTCTAAAATTGTTGGGAATAAAATTATAGAAAAAATAAATAAGGAAATAGATAAGTTAATAAAATAAAAAATCCCGCTAAAAGCAGGATTTAATGGTGGAGGTGCCGGGGATCGAACCCGGGTCCGGACAGGCATCGCAATTGGCGACCACATGCTTCTTCTTTCTTTAAATCTTACTTAACAGCCGAGGAAAGACACCCTACTGCATAAGCCAGCTCGATTAATAGGTTAAACTAACTACGAACAGAAGTTAGAAATAACCCGCACGTAAATTAACAGCGAACAAAGATGCACGTGCTGCCACACCCAAGTCACTGGCTCTGTGCTTAATTAGGCAGCGAGAGCTAAGTTAGTATTTTTGCCACTTCTGGCTGCCACAACGTTTTGAAGAGGCGCTGTAACCAACCCCTGCATGCTCCTTTCACTCAACTCTTTCCGTCGAAACCAGTTCACCCCCAAAATGAACTTAACATGCTCTTGAAGAACATAGCTTTATGCTATTTTCCATCTTTAAGCAAGATTATCTTCATCCTTTGAAAGCCGCCAGTATAAGTTTTGAAAAATTCAAAAAACTTTCATTATATTCGTAATCAAGTAAAGCGTATCCAATTTTTTCAGTATTTTTATTGTCATGAAACCATGGGGGAGTTGGATTTATTTTAAAAGGAGCTCTTACTATTGATTTTTCAACATTTTCTAAAAAGTAGCCATTATGGACAACACCAATTCCCGATTTTATATTTTCAATGGTACTATTTGGAAATGCCCCCCATGTGGTAGAGCAAAGTGCATAAACTAGAGCAGACCAACAGTTAACAGCTATTGCTCCATATTGTAAATTTTGCAAAGCACAGTTTAATTCTGATTCAAATATTTTTTCAGTTAATGAATCAATAATAATTGTACAACTTAAAGTACCCCAAACTTTTTCGTTACAAAATTCAACAGATTTTTGCATAAATTCAGGAATATTCCTTGCTGGAAGAGAAGTTTCACATAAAATTCCACAAAATGCCTCATGATTTAAAGCAAAATCATGATTCGAAATATTTGGAATAAATGTCCACGGTATACAGTTAGGATTATTTTCTCCAATAATTTCTGCTTGAGGATAATGTTGTAGGAATGAAGTATATCTCTGCCAAGCTCCGGGATAATAAGCTTTCCTCGCTTTAGCCTTGCTAAATTCGTCTTTCAAGTATTTAAGAAAAAGATCTCTTTGTTGCCAACCTTGACATGTGACCAGAAGCTTAGCTGCATTACAATTAAAACTTGCATTATTTGTTACAGCACTTGCTATTTGTTTTGCATGATAAATTAATTCATCATCTGTCCAAACTCCGGGGACTATAATAAACGGGGTAACACATCCTAATTCTGATGTTATTTTTTTATTACATTTAACTTGATGAGACAATTTCTTTTTTTGAATTTCCTCTGCTGTTCCACTTCCCCAAACAATTTTATCGTGCGTCACATGCGAACCAGTGATGTGTATATTATCAACAAGGGAGTGATTACACAAAAATTCTCCTAACTCTTCACCTCCTTTTGTAAAGGCTAAAAATCCATCTTTTATAAGATTAGCAAATACTTTATTAAAAACTTCAAATAAGTATTCATTTACTGGATTTAATTTAACGATACAAATATTTCCTTCAAAAAATAATTTATATAGAATATCTAATGGAGCAATACTTGAGACATTTCCAGCACCTAAAATTAAACTCAATTCACCTAACTTGTTTCCTTTTTTTATAGATTCTCCCTGTAGAAGAGGCTTATTCTTTTCTAACCAAACTTCTGCAGAAAATCCTTTCCAAAGAATTTTTTCTTTTAAGTTTTCAGGCATAACTTTTACAGATATTTGCTCTTTATCTTTTGATTTAACACTTAATAAGGGTGGTTTGCCATTATATTTTAGGGCTTTTAAATAATACTTTATTTGCCGCATGACAATAGCAGGCCCTGCTAATAATTCTTGACCAATTATGTTGGAATCTAAATTGCCTTCTTTAGCTTTACAGCAGTTTTCTGCCCACTGTTTTGCATTTATTAATAAATTATCTTGAATTTGTTCTAAATAAATAATTTTATGCTGAAGAGAAAGATGAAGCCATTTTTGCTTATTTTGCGAAAGAATTTGAAGTATCTTTTCTGTTTTTATATTGATCGACATAGTTTCATACCCTTATGAATTTAAAAAATGGACTTGACTATTTACATATCACAATATAATTCGTTATAGTTACCAGGTTGGCCAAAACTCTTATTAGGTTCTTTAATTAAACTGGAGTTGGTGGCAGCTTTTTTTTAGTTTTAACTTTTTTCCTTTATATAAATTGGAGAATTATCATGGCACTTAAGTCCCTTCCTCTTTTTGCAATTTCAGCTGTTTTACTTTCAGGCTGTACAAGCACTTGTGGTTCCAAAGAAGCAGCTCCTGCAGCAGATGCAACTGCTCCTGCGGCGGCTCCTGCTGATGCAAATGCTCCTGCGGCAGCTCCTGCTGATGCAAACGCTCCTGCAGCGCCTGCTGCTGACGCTACTGCTCAAGCACCTGCAGCTCCTGCTGAAGCGCCTGCAGCTCCTGCTGAAGCACCTGCAGCTCCTGCTGAAGCGCCTGCTAAATAATTTTATTCATTTCATAAAAAAAGCTGGTTTTGGACCAGCTTTTTTTATTTATTGAAAGCTTACTTTTATATAGTTACCTTATTTTCGACCCAGTTTCTTATTTCAAATAATTCCGATTCAAGTTTTTTAGAAATTCTAATTTCCATAAATTGCTTAAATAATTCATCGATAATATTTGCTAATAATTGAATAGATAAAACTCTTTGAGTGATATGAGCTTGTGAGTCAGCTTCAGAAATAACGGGTAAACGAATATTGCGTAGTGACAGATCCTCTCCCACTAAAGAAAAACTCCATTGGCGTTGAGAATCCTGTAAAATAAATTTTGCTTCATGCACCAACTTTCCCGTACCAAGAGCACTTCCTGCTTCAAATGCATAGGCAGGTGTTCCTCCTTTTAAACTGTTTTCACGGACTGATCCATTTGAACTACTCAAAACAATTTTATCATCAATATACAAATGAAATGAACCAAAATTACCAATATTCAATTTATGATTTTGAGTTTCTGTTTTAAACCAAAGCCAAGTTAAAAACTCTCTTCCTAAAAAGGAACGGTTTGTTTGTAAGAATCTTAACTCATCATAAATGGTTTCAGAAGACATAAAAAGCTCCAAAGAAAAAAACACCCTTTTGCGTTTTTAATACAGATACACTAATACTGTAAAAGTTGTTCGGCAATAACAATCTTGAGGATTTAAATGATGGACTCTGACAACAAGATTTTTGCAACCGCTAAGAAATGTTCTCAAATTGCTTCAAAAATGTGTCTTGAGTTCAAACATGGAGTTGATCCACAAACGTTGAAAAACGATAAGACTTGGGTCACTGAAGCAGATAAAAGTATTGAAATGGAATTGCGAAAAATAATTTTAGAGCATTATCCAGATCATACAATTCTAGGAGAAGAACAAGGTGGTTCAATAAATAGTGATAAAGACGCTTACACTTGGATACTTGACCCAATTGATGGCACTTTTAGTTTTGTACATAATGTTCCCTTTTATTCTTCATTGATTGCAGTGTTAAAAGGAGGAAAACCATTCATAGGCTTTGCTGCCTTACCAGCTCTCAATATTACTATGAGTGCAATGAAAGGATCTGGTGTTTTTATTAATGATTCCCCCTATTCTCGATGTAAATTAGTTGGAAACCCACTAATAGAATTAATAGCAACAGCTGATCCATACAGATTTTACACAGAAAATAAAAAAGAATTTATTCAAGAACTGTATAGTGAGAAGTATAAAAGTCGTACATATCCTGATGCATTAGGTTATTATCTTTTACTGAATGGTTCTGTAAAAGTTTTTATCGATCCAAAGGTTGAAATTTGGGATGTTGCTCCTTTTCATGTCATACTTCCAGAAGCCGGTTTCGCTATTCAAAACTGGAAAGGTGATTCTATTTTAGAAAAAGGGAATAGCATTGCTTATCCAGTAGATACGCAAAAATTGCCTATTAATTGTGCAGATATAGTTGAACTCGCAAAAAGATTTGCTTAGAATATTATTAATAATCTACTTTTATTTTAATTATCTGAATAAGTCGTTATGCTAGGAGATCTTGTTTATGAAAAAAATAAAAATACTTTATTTCAAAGCAACGATCCTTAGTATTCTCTTTTTATTCAACAGCTGTGTTAGTTTTCCAAATCAGGATGTTATTTTAGAAAAAAGTAATAAAGAAACACCAGCATGGATTTCTGGAACTGAAAAAAACTTTACTTCAAAAGATAACATTTTTTTAGTTTATAAAAAAACCGATATTTACAATCTTTTTTTAGGATTAAAGCAAGCGCAAGCTGCAGCTACACTGCAAACCTCTTATTTAATTATGCAAAAAATACAAGTAGATTTGTTAACTAAATTAAATACTCTATCTAAACAAAACTCGAAAAAGCACGAATCAAATTTGTCTGAATTGGCTCAAAAAATTAATGAGAATAGACTTACAATCCGTTCTCAACCAGCTAATCCCAAAGAAATCTATTGGGAATATCGTCAACGAGATACTGACAACGGCCCAGAAAGATTTTATATAGTATGGGTTTTGCTAACGATTCCGAAACTTGATTACGAATCTGCTTTACTTAACACAGCTCGTAATTTAATAAAATCGGAACAAAAAGATATAGTTGATCTTGGACAGAACATCTTGCAACAAATCAGTCCAAGGTAAGCGCAACTTTGTAATCTATGAATTTAAGGTGAATTATGGAAAAAGCTTCCAAATGGCTCGTAATTACTGAAAAACCATCAGTAGCTGGAGATCTTGCTAAAGCATTAGGTGGATTTGAAAAAAAAAGCGACCATTATGAATCGCAACAATACTATATCACCTGGGCTGTTGGGCATTTATTAGAATTGCTCGAACCAGAAGAACTAGATCCAAAGTATAAACGTTGGTTGTTACAAGATTTACCAATCTTACCAAGTGAATTTCAATATAAACCTAAGAAAGGGCAAACTGAACGCCTTCAACACATTAAAAGTCTAGCAAAAAAAAGCGAAGTTGTTGGACTTATAAATGCTTGTGATGCTGGGAGAGAAGGGGAACTTATTTTTCGCGAAATATATGATTTTTGCGAACAAAATAAACCTTCAAAAAGATTATGGCTACAAAGTATGACTCCTGAAGCTATTAGGAATGGTTTTAAAGTCATGAAGCGTGGGAATGAATATGATAATCTTGGTGACGCAGCCCGTTGTAGAGCCGAAAGTGATTGGCTTATTGGAATGAATGCCACAAGAGCTGTGACTAAACGCTTGAAATCTAGAAATACAAAAGGTGTTTGGTCAGTTGGAAGAGTGCAAACCCCAACATTAGCTCTGATTGCTAAAAGAGAATTAGATCATCTTAAACATCGCCCTCAACCGTATTTTACTTTGGAAGGTCGATTTTCTACATCTACACACGAATATTCCGGAGCGTGGTTTGACCCACATTTTAAAAAACCAAATTTAGATGAAGACGATCTTATTCATTACGTAGAAAAAGAAGACAGAATCTTTTCACAGGATAAATTAAACGAAATCTTAAAAGATTTTGAGAAACATAAAAAACAAGCAACAGCTTCAGAAGTTAGAAAAGAATCCAAAGAAATAGCGCCGCAATTATTTGACCTTACATTACTACAACGTGAAGCCAATAGAAAATTAGGAATGTCTGCTTCACGAACATTACAGGCGGCTCAGCGATTGTATGAAAAACATAAATTGTTAACTTATCCAAGAACTGATTCTCGTTATCTCCCTGAAGATTATTTAGAAAACGTAACAAACGTCATCAAAGAATTTTCAGCTGTTCCGACTGAGTTTACAAAAGCTTGCAAAACAATTATAAAAACAGGTTTATTAAATAAAGATAGAATTTTTAATAATAAGTTTGTTTCCGATCACTTTGCTATAATTCCAACTGGACAATTACCAACTGAAAAATTAGACGGTGATGACGCACGTATCTACAATTTAGTTTTAAAACGCTTCCTTGCAGCCTTTATGACCCATGCTATTTGGGCAAAAGTTGAAAGAATTACTAAAGTTGGAGAACAACATTTTCGAACCCGCGTTCAAGATTTACAAGAACCAGGTTGGAGAGAAGTTTATGGTTTGGATACTGAAGAAGAAAGTAAATTACCTAAATTAAATGAAAAAAATCCAGAAGCAATTACGCCTGTTCAAACAGAAGAAATTTCTCCATTGCAGAATGCAACAAAACCACCAGCACGTTTAACTGAAGCAAAATTGCTTTCATTAATGGAACATTGCGGAAAATCCATTGCTGATGAAGAAATTGCTGAAGTTTTAAAAGACAAAGGCATTGGTACACCTGCTACTCGAGCAGAAGTTATCGAGAATTTAATTATTAAAGAATATGTTAATAGAACAGGAAAGTCTTTAAGAGCTACTTCCAAGGGAATTCGTCTTGTTGATGTTCTAAGTCGCATTCCAATTGATATGCTCTCAAAAGTAGAGTTAACAGGTGAAATTGAATACGATCTGCGCAAAATGGAAAAAGGTTTGAAAAAAAGATCTGAGTTTATGCAAGAAATGTTTGATTTTACTTCATCTGTAGTAGAAAAAACAAGAACTTTTGAATACGATGCCATTTATAAAAATGATCCCACCTTAGGAAAGTGTCCAGTTTGTAAAAATGGTAAAGTTTTTGAAGGCTTCTGGGGTTACAAATGTAACTTAGCTGTCAATACAAAAGAAAAAGAAGAGAATGAATGTAACTTTATTATTTGGAAAGAAAAAAATCATCGTTATATTGATAGAAGTTTGGTTGAAGAAGTTTTATCAAACAAAATTGCTGGACCTTTTGAATTTAGTAATTCTACCGGGACTTCATTTCATGAAGAATATCTAACTATTTCTCCAGTTAAAGGGATTATTTTCTGTGAACAAGATGGCACTCCAAAAGAGTCCTTAACTGGTTATGATGTGGTTGTATTACATGAGGAATTTCTACCTGAAACGTTCCTAAAAAAACCTGGAACTATAAAAGTAACAGAAACGGCATACATGTGTGAATTTGGTACAATTGATCAAACGTTAAAGCCAGAATCTACAGATAACGCTCAAGAACCTGAAAGTCCACCAAAGAAAACACGTAAAAAAGCCGCTCCTAAAAAGCCTGCAAAACCTAAAAAAGTAAAAAAACTGATTTCAAGAATGCCACGTATATTGTGTGGAAAAGAAATGACTTTGGATGACTACAAGTCATTTATTATTACAGGGTCAACACCTCCTATTGTCGATTTTAAGTCTAAAAAAGGTCGCCCGTTTGCAGCAGCTTTACATTTAAAAGAAAATGGAAATTTTGAATTTAAATTTGTTTCTAGAAAAGCATTGCTAGGAGAAGATACCTCCACTACCCCTAAAAAAGCTCCAAAAAAGGCAGGAAATAAAGCAAAAGTAGTTAAAAAGACTAAGAAAAATACTGAAGAGGCTACTGAATAATTCACTTGTTTCAGATTCTCAATCAAAGGGTAAAAGTTGTAAATCCTCAAAGCCCTTGCTTGACTTTTAAACGATATCATAATATTTGCTTCATTCACGATTGTGGCAGGGTAGCTCAGCTGGTTAGAGCGGAGGTCTCATAATCCTCAGGTCGGTGGTTCAAGTCCACTCCTTGTCACCATAAATCTCTTAAAATACCAGTAGATAATTTTAAATAAATTAAAAAAGCTCTCTTAGTATCTGCATTCCTTCTTTTATTTCTATCAAATTTGAATTTGCGAAAAAAAGTCGAATATGCTTTCCATAATTACTATTACTATTTTCCTGACTTGTGTATTCATTTTCGTGCCCAATTAAAATACCTTTACGCAAAGCTTTTTTAGAAAATTCATAACTAGAAATACCTAAATTAACCCAAATTGCCATTCCTCCATTAGGAATTCTCCAAGACAAAGAAGGTTGTTTCTCTTGCAAAAGTAACAAATTAGAGTTTAGTGCATCTCTTCTTTCTTGGTAAATTTTACGCATACGACGTAAATGCTTTTCAAAACCTCCAGCACGCATCCATCGCCACAACGCATCTTGCAACAACAAATCATTTTGATAACTAATAATTTTTTTAACTTTTAAAACATGTGTAAGAAGAAACGCTGGAATTGCTAAAATTCCTATTCTCGCAGAAGGAGAAAAAATTTTTGAAAATGTTGTCACATAAAGCACAATACCAGCAGGATCATGAGCCGCCATTGGTGGTAAAGGTTGAGTTTTATAATGAAATTCATGATCATAATCATCTTCAATAATTTTAAAATTATTTTTTACTGCAATTTCATAAATTTTTAATCTTCTTTCAATTGTTAAAGTAACAGTTGTTGGGTATTGATGCAAAGGAGTAAGATAGAGTAATTTAATCTTATATTTTTTTACTTGCTCTTCTAAATGTTCAGGAATAATTCCATTTTCATCTAACTGAATTGGAATTAAATTTGCTCCTAAATGTTTAAATGCTGCAAAGGCAGACTGATACCCTAATTCTTCTACGCCCACACAGTCGCCAAACTTTAAAAGAGTTTGTGCAATGATAAAAAGAGCTTCTTGCGCTCCATGAGTAACAACTAGTTCTTGTGGAATAAAACCTCTTACTCTTCGTAAATATATGCTAACTTGTTCAAGAAAAGGATCATACCCTTTTGGTGAATCATAGCTAAATAAACGAGAACCAGCTCTTTTAATACTTTCATTTAAATAAGATCGAAAATCATTTACAGGGAATTCTCTAATGTCAGGACCTGCACCTTTAAAATGATATTTAATTTTATTTTTATTACCTAAATTTAAATTAACACTAGGGACTTGATTTAAATTCCAAATTAGCTCAGGAAAATGATTTTGTGAATATTTAATCTCTTCTTTTAATTTCTTAGCTTTAAAAAAACAATCTGGTAATGTATCAGAAACCCAATACCCTTTTCTTTGTTTTGAATATATCCATCCTTCTACTTGCAACTCTTCAAAACCTGCTAGTATAGTATTTTTATGTATGCCAAGCATTTTTGAAAAAGTTCTAGTTGCAGGTAGCTTCTCACCAGATTTTAAAACTCCCGTTCTAATTGCAGTTTTTATGCTATCAGCAAAATTCAAATAACTGCTCCGACTTGTATTTGCTAATTGCAAAGAAAAATCTTTCATTGGTCTAAGCCTTTCTTAAAAACTGGTCCTTAACAATAGACCAGTTTAACTTAAAATAAAAAGTGGAAAATAAAAGAAGAGAGGAGAAAGAATATGTCAGAGAATAAAGCAAAAACAATAACAACGCTAAATCGATATCCAGACAGAGGCTCATATACCAAAGAAAGCATCTATAGCATTTTAGATTGCTCTTTCTTGTGCAATATTGGTTTTGTAGATGAAAATGCAAATGTCTTTGTAATGCCTACTATGTATGTAAGAGTTGGGAATAAAATTTATATTCATGGTTCTATTGGGAGTAGAATGATGAAGTTATTAAGTAACGGGAAAAAAGCTTGCATTACAGTAAGCATGGTAGATGGGTTAGTTTTAGCAAAGTCAGCTTTTTCCCATTCATTAAATTACCGCTCTGTAGTTATATTCGCACATGGAGAAAAAGTAACTAAAAGTGATGAAAAATTTAAGATTTTTGCTGCCTTGACAAATAAAATACTTCCAAATCGCTGGGATTTTGTTAGGCAACCAACTGAACATGAAACAAAAATAACAGAAGTAATTGGATTTAATCTTGATGAAGCATCAGCAAAAACAAGAACAGGATTTCCAGTTGATAAAGAAATAGATCAACAATTTGATACTTGGTCAGGAATTATTCCTTGTGAGTTAACTTATTCTGAAGCCTTGGCAGATTCCAAAAATAAAACTCAATTACCTACATATATCAAAAATTTTCTCTCAAAGAAATTTTAAATATTTATATAAATTTTAATACCCACACCCAGACTTGGCTCTATTAGGATATTTAATAAGTAAAGCTTGAATTGTTGCAAGAATTTTTTTATTTTCAATGACTTTATTAGATAAATATTCTTCTGGTAAAAAATGCATGGTAAATGCATCAATTGCGCTTGTTGTTAGATTAATATCAAAAATATCTTTTATATTAATTGCCTCACTAGTATTAGTTAATGAATATACATTTAGTTTATTTAATAAATTAAGGTTATCAAACGGAATATTTTTCCAGTTTTTAATTTTACTATTAGTGCCTGAAAATTCAGGAAATATTTTTTCTGTTAATTCACTATCAATAAATTTATCTGTATATTTAGGGCTACGAATATCGTAACCAAATTCGTATAATCGTGTCTGTAGAGTAAAAGTAGTTATATCATCACTAAAACTATTTTCAATTAACTTAAGTTGTTGTTGAATTTCATCTTCAGTAACCCAAGCACCAACTCCTGCATTTGCTAATTGTTGCCACGGAAAGTATGGACCCGGATCGACTTTTCTTCCTACGGCTATATCAGAATGCCCAACAACACATAAAGGATCAATTTTATATCTACTTTGAATATCTTTCCCTAAATTAATTATCATAGAAATTTGTTCATCTGTATACTTATACCATTTTTTTTCATTCTTTGGACATTGATCGCTTTTAGGATTATTAATACAAGTATAGCCTAAATTAACAATTTCTATCCCTACTGAAGTGTCATTTAGATCCGTTCTCCGTTTCCAAGAGCTTATACCAGCATGGTACGAACGTTTATCTTCACTTACCAATTTATATACCGTATTTCCCGTTTCTGGGATTAACCAATGCGCGCTAACATTTCCCTTTATAAGAACTTCTAAAGAATTTTCTTGATTAAGTGCAGTATAATGAAAAACTAACGCACTAATTCTATCATTAAAACTTTTTGAAGGGGTATCCTTTATTTCATATTTATCATTAACTGTATAATCACTCTTACCTGCTTTATTATCAGTATTAGATTTGCCGCAACTAACCGCTAAAATTGTGAAAGCAGAAATGATATAATTAAATTTTTTCATTTTATTTTAGACCTTTAGAGAGTATTTTAAAAATGAGATACAAAAAATAAAGAAGAAAAACTGTTTGCAAAGGGATTTTAATTTTTTTAAAAGAAAATGTAAATTTTTATATTGAAATTTCAAACTGCAGGAATAGAGCTTAATTATTTTGCATTAAAAAATCATATTAAGGAAAAAAAGATACTATAATATAAATTAAGATTCTCATTTATGCTAACAAAAGGAATGATTATGAATCAGTCAGAAAAGTTAAAATATTATACCTTGAATATCCTCTGTTTACTGATGCTAACCTGTCCTCTTTTACCATGGATGTCATATGGTGTAGGTTCAAAAACAGGATTAGATGTAGGAGGAAATTCTGTACTTCTTATCTTACTGCTCTCCCTGGTTATGCTTATTTTGTCTTTTATTTTGGCACGGACTGAAAAAGCAAAGAAATTTTTCTTATATTTTTTACTTTTGCTTTCTTTATCGGTTACTTTCATTTACTACTACCAACTAGCCCGTATAGCATATCAAACTACGATTGCTAAAACATTACCAGTTGAAATGTTTGGTGTTGTTGCTTTAGCGACAAATCAAATTAAAATTGGGTATGGTTTATGGGTTGGCAGCAGTGCTGCTTTGGTAGCAACAATATTTAACTACCTATCGATAAGGATGCTCAATAAATAATGTTGGTGACTTATGCTTATTACTACTATTGAAAATGTATTTGATATCTATCCTGAAGCAGTTATCCACCCAATTAACTGTATTGGCTTAAGTCATGACCCATTAACCAAAAAAATGAAGCGAGTATGGCCTGATTATTACAGAGAATATGCAAGGGCTTGTATGAGAAAACAATTAATGCCTTATCACACCTATCATTATAGTATTTATGCTTTATTTGGTACAAAACACATTTTGACAATGACAGTAAAAAATAATTGGCAAGAAAAAGTAAAAGTGAACAATTTAGAACCTGTTTTTGAATCTCTTATTCAGCATTGTATGAAACAGAATATTAAAGATCTAGCAATTCCTATATCTGAAGAAATATCTCCTGAATGGATCACAGAAATGATTCAACAGCAATGCACTAAATTTAATTATCAAAATTTAAAGCAAATTTATTTTGTTAGAAATTCTTAATTTTTAATTTAAATTAATCTACTTTAAATTTAATTCATCTAATATAAATTTACATGACACTTTATTAGTAAATAATTCTAATTTTTGAATAAAATTAAATTTCAAATGATCTACTTGCAGGAGTATAGAAATTAAAAGATTTGCTTAACATTTTAGAAATTATAATTCCTAATAAATTATGAATCTCTTTTCCTGGGTGAACATCATCATGATAAGCATAAACTTTAAGCAAAGAGTTTTTTTCATTTGGATTTTTATCTTCCAAAGAATTTTTCCTTATAAATTTTTCTTTGTAATTATCAGAATCATCAATATAAGGGTTAAAGTTATTAGCAGAAATTATCTGCGAAGTTCTCGTTAAAATTGTATTACTATTCATAGTTGAAAGTCTTTGTCCATCTCGATTTTTAATCCTAGATTTGTCAACTTGAATCATTCCTTTTTTATATTCATTAATTTTTGTAGGATAAACTTCATTTTCAAATTCAAGTTTTTGAAATTTATTTTCATCTAAGTTAATCATTATTGAATTTAAATCTTTTATCTCAATATTTAAATTAAAATTATTTAATGGTTTTGCAAGATCGGCATATACAGATTTGGATACAGGCGCTGGAAGATCGTTGGCAACTCTAGTTAGCGCTTCTCTTACTCTTCTTACAAGATTTATATTATCTCTTGAAATATTTGAATTTTGATTTAATAAAATATTAACTTTTTCGTTTAACAAAAAATTAAAGTATCTTACTAAGTCATCTAAATGAATATTACGTCTTATTTTAACCTCATTATTTTCATTTTCACTCAATCTAAATCTTGGTGCAGCTGTAAAAAATGGTAAATTAAATATTACAAAATTTTGCCCACCAAAATTCATTAAGCGTTTTATTAAATCAATAATAGCATCTGTCGCATGATTTGCACATTCAAAATCATCCCATCCAGCCGTAATAAAATCATTGGCTCCAGCCCATATGATATAAAGATCATTGTTTAATAAATTTTGATTTTCTCTTGAAGAATTTATATTATTTTCTTTAAGAAATAAATCACATTCAGAAGATAGATTATCTAAAAAATGTGAAGCTATATTTCCTCTTCTTACCTTTTTAAAATTTATCGCTGTTGCTCCCCCAACAGCATAATTTTCAATTTTAAATTTGATGAATTCTGTATCAGGTGGTAAGTATTTTGGAATATAATTTACAGAATAAGCTTCGTTTACTAATTCTATTCCACTCATTCTTTTTACTTTACTTCTAAATAGATATGTTCTTAACCAGTCACCCCAAGCATATCCATTTGTAAATCTTTGGTAAGGTGAATGCGCAATTTGTCCAAATGTTTTACTTGCTTTTCCTAAAACACTATCTTGCATTCTATTAAAATCACTTAAACTATCTCCGAAAATAACTATTCTATTTATATTTATCATAAAAACCCCTTATAAGAATTATAAAATACCATTTAAATTTTAAGTATTAAAGTTATTTTTTTGTTTTTCAAAAAGCATATTGATTTTTTATATAAAATTACTATATTTTTTATATAAAAAATTTATCAATATTTATTTAGTTTTTTTTATTTAATATCAATATAATTTTCAAATAAATTTTAACTAAAATAGTTACTTTAATAAATTTATTATTATGTAATTATTTATTTTTTATTTATAATTTAAATTTTTATGATATTATTAAAATTTTTTCTATCTAATACATTTAAATATCTCGGAGAATTTTTCTAAAGTTGCAATGTAACTGCTTATTTTTTTAGATTAAATAATTAGAACTAACAAAGCATAATATTTTTCTTTTCAGGCAAGTTTTTTATATGCATAATTGTCATGCTACGATACAAAAATTCACCCAAACAGGAAAACAAGTTTTAGATTACTATTTTAATAGTACATAATGGACTTTAATATTTATTTTTTAGTAGATAATATTTTACTAAATTTAATTTCGAACGTTCAAGAATTTTAATTGTAAAATTGACCTCATGATTAAATAAAAGGTCATAAAAAGTAATTTAAATTTGAATATAAATTTTTCGAAATTACTTGAAATAATTTCTTTACTTTGACTTTGTTCTGCGCTAGGAAAATAGACCAATGTATTTACATTTCCAATATCTTCATAATGCTCTTTTTTTGCAGTAAAAGAAATATCTTTAAAATATGCAATTTTGTTAAAAGCATTTTCAGTCAACATTAGATATTCATTTTTTTGCACAGAATTTTTCGATAATCTATGCAAAATTATGACATCTAATCCCGACAATTCTTGAAATTGCTTTATTTGATATATTAAAACCTTCCCAAAATGAACAATAATTTTAAGTTTTAACTTTTCAACATTTGAACAACATTGACACTCACAACTTCTTACAGAATTTAAAGATAGTTTTTTATTATCAAATTCACTAAAGAATTTTAATAATTTATTACTAATCAACTTTTGATCAAAAGTAAGCTCTATCGGAAGATAAAAAAAGATAGCATCCCCCTCTATTTTGGCAATTTTTAAAGGCTCATCAATTTCTTGCAAGATAATTTTTAGTAACTCAGAAATAATAAATTGCCCGTGCGCCCATGTTGATGTGTGTTTTTTAACAAATTCAGTATATCCGCTAATATCGGCAAAAAATAGCAAGGCTTCTTTTTCGTTATTTATTACGTCCATTACACCTCAACACAACTTAAAAAGAAAGTATTACTCAGACATAAGAAAAATAACTGGTCTGACATCATCTTCATCGGTCGATTCCCAATATTGTACTAAAACTTTATAAGTTAAGATTCCTATTTCACCTTCTCCAAACAATACGTAAAAAATTGCTTGTTCCATAGCATTTTGTCTAGCTAAACCTAAATAAATTGCTATTGGATCAATTTGTTCACTGATATAAGCAATAGTATTAGGTAATGCTACTGCACCAGAAACCTCAATCAAATAGTTACTTTGATTATTATCCATCTTTGAAATTTTAATAACAAGAGGCGTTTCAAATTCACTGCGATCGTCACGCAATGAAATTGTCAAAAAAGCTAAAGGTGATTCACATTTATAGTATTCTTTAATTTTTTCTTCTTTCCGCTTAAACCAATTTTTATCGCCAAAAGAAATAGGTACTAAATTTACTTTTTTATTTTTTATTTCTTCCCACATATTTTCAGATTCTTTTCCTAGAAATGTGTGAGATTCAACTCGCAATTCAAATGCTCTGCGCCAACGACTGATTGCACTTGCAAGTAAAATTGCGACAAAAAATAAAAAAGCTATCACTAAACCATCTGGTCTTATTTTAATATTATCTATTAAAGTATAAGTAAAAACACAGGAAACTAATACAAAATAAAATATTTTGAATTTAATTTTTTTAGAGTTATTGAGTTTGGATTCTCTTCTTAAAGCTATCGTAACTGCTATAGATGCAGACAAAATTAACGCTAAAATTCCTGTCGCATATGCACCAGTCTGAGCATTAACATTTGCTTTAAATACTACTAAAATTAATATACTGATTAAAGTAATTAGAATAACTAATGGTCTGCGAAATGATGCCCATTGGGGAGCCATGCCAAATCTAGGAAGATACCTTGGAATAATGTTTAGTAACCCTGCTAAAGCAGAAGCACCTGCAAAACCTAAAATTACAATTGTGGAAATATCATAGATTGTACCAAAAATATTTCCTACATATTTGTGTGCTAGAAAAGATAAGGCCCTACCTGCAGCTTCTCCTCCATCAACAACTTGTGCTTGTTTTAATAGAATTGAGGTTACAACACTTGAAGTTAACAAGTAGGCTGACATAATCAATGCTGAACATAGCAATAAATTTTTTGTTCCTTTTATTCTTTCTAAAGGAACATAACTAATTAATTTATTATGGGGATGTTGATCTTCATTTTTACCATTACTAATCAATGGCATAACTGACACACCAGTTTCAAATCCACTGAGCCCAAGAGCAAGTTTAGGAAAGGCTAGGGCCGAAATAATAAATAAACCAAATAAATCAACTTTAAAAATAGGTTCATTAATCCACTGATAAAATAATGAAATGTCTTTAATTATTTCATAACTAGAAACGCTTATAACAATTAAAGTTAAAAATAAAAATGGTAAAGTGCAAAGCATTGCAAATAAAATAGCTTCTTTAAATCCCATATAAAAAATGAAACCTAAAATTAAAACCATTATGATAGAGATCCCTAAATTAGAATGCCCTACTATTTGACTAAAATAAGGATTTTCTACCATATGTGCTGCAGCATCTGATGCTGAAAGGGTTATCGTAATAAAAAAGTCGGTCATTGCAAATGAAATTAAACCTAAAACACAAAATTTTCCTAGCCAACCTTTTAAGTAACTTTCCAACATGGCAATAGATCCTTGCCCAGTATAGGATCTTTTTGCCACTTCCCGATAGGTAGGTACAGCACCAAATAAAGTAACAAGAACAAGCAAAAAAGATGAGAAAGGAGCTAACGCACCTACTGCCATTAATGCTATACCTGGTTGATAAGCTAGCGTAGAAAAATAATCTACTCCTGTTAAGCACAGAACACTGAACCAATGATGGGTTTTTTCTTGCACAGTTGGACCGGTTTTTACTTTAAAATAAAATAATTTCGTAAGAAAAAATGAAATACCTGAAATCACTTTTTGCGTTTTATTTTTATAGTCTTTTGACTCTTTTGTTTGTTTTTTATTATCGTTCATATTTCCTCAATCAATGCATTATTTGTTAAAAATTTCTTTTTTAAAATCAAAAAAAAGAAAAATCCAACCTATTAATAATGCAGTCCCACCAAATGGAGTCACAATTCCTAAAATCGGCAAATTTAAAAAAACTAATAAGTATAAAGATCCAGCAAATAAAAATGACCCTAGTGCAAAACAAAAAGCTGGTTTTTTAGATTTTGCAAAAAATAAAGAAAGCAAACCAATAATTACATGTACTAACAAATAAAAGGTTGCTGTTTTCCAAGTTTCTAAACTCTCCAAGGAAACTTTATTTTTTAAACCATGCGCACCAAAAGCTCCTAGAGTAACCCCTAGAAAGCCAAAAAATGAAAATAATTTTTGATAAAACATGCTCATTTCCTAATTATAGTTTAAATATCATCTGTCAAAATATTGACGATTTTTCATTTTCACTCAATGCATCTGAAGTAAAACAAAACTTTTGAACTGCATTGTATAATAAAACTGATTTTATTTTTTTCTAAAAAAGTAAAATCAGTTAAAAGTAAGCATAATGTAAAATCGATTTTTCAAACAAGGTGCGAATGCTCTTATTTTATAAACATTTGAGGTGATTTCATGTCTGAAAAAAAGGTAAAAAGAATTGGTGCGACAAGATCAAACATTTCTGAAAAAAAAATGAGTACTTATGAACGTCCTAGCAGCGTTCGCATTATTTCTATCTGTAATCAAAAAGGTGGTTGTGGAAAAACAACTACAGTGATTAATGTAGCAGCAGGTTTATCTAAATTAGGACAGCGGGTATTAGTTGTTGACTTAGATTCACAGTGTAATGCTACCACAGGACTTGGAATCGATACTAAAGACATTGAAAAAAGTATGTTTGAATTACTTGTTGAGCCTAAAAAAACAAATCTTGAGGACGTTATTTTAGAAACTCAATATGAGAATTTACATATAGCCCCAGCCTCAATTGAATTGTCTGAATTTGAAAGCCGAATGGCTGGTGAAATAGGCAGAGAAAATCGTTTAAAAAAAGCGTTATTACCATTACATAGTTTGTATGATTTCATTATTTTAGATACTCCACCTAGTTTAGGATTACTTAGTGTTAATGCATTAAACGCTGCTACAGAAGTACAAATTGCATTACAAGCTCATCCGTTTGCATTTGATGGGCTAAATTTGTTACTTGAAACAATTACTTTAATTAAAGAAGAATTAAATCCTAAGTTGAAAATTTCAGGACTAGTCGTTACTATGTTTGATTCGCGTACAAAACTATCGAGGGAAATAGTAGACAAAGTAACAAATATAGAATTATTAAAAAATTGTATTTTTAAAACTTGTATTAGACAAAATGTTAAACTTGCGGAAGCAGTAAAAGCTAGAAAATCTGTTCTTAACTATGATCAATCCTGCACAGGAGCTGAAGACTATTTAGCACTTAGTAAAGAAATTTGTGAACAAAATAAAAATATCTCTAAAATTGTTCTTTTGAATGCTAATAATGAAGTAGCTGCTGACTCAGCTCCTTAATGTGATGTGACGTCACATCACTCTCTTAAAAATTAAGATTAAATTTGCTGGAGGATATAAAATGGAATTAACAAAACCAAAAAAAGCACTTAGAGGTCTTTTCACTAGAACAGAGCCAACACTTGAGAATGAAACTCAACAAATAGAAACAAAGCCTATTCAAACAGAAGAAAAACCAGCCCCAAAAATACAAAATTCCGAAGTTGAATTCCCAAAAATAATTGATGATTCTAAAATTCAAGCTTTCACTCAAGACACAATTAAAACAACAATTGTTACTGAAAACGAAATGGTTCAAGTAAATACAGAAAGTAAGCAAGGTGACTATTCCATAACAAAAATTCAATATAATTTTGAGCGTTTGAAATTAGAAAGAAACAAATGGGATAAGTCAGAATACATAAAATTTATCCATCGTATTGATAATGCCCAAACAGAAGCATTTTTTTTAAAAGGAAAACTAATCGGGGAAATGAAACAACGTTTTTATGAGGGAAATAAAAATGGTTGGAAGTACTTTTGTGAAGAGCATTTAAATATGAATTATACTACTGCTAACCAATATATTAGGGTTGCAGAAGAGTTTGATACTGTGACCTCACTTCGATCGGATTTTGGGTTTGAACATTTTAAAGCTTTGTTACCCGTTCCTACCGAAAAACGAAAAGGAATTTTAGAAACAGTTCCATCAAGTGTGAGTGTCAAAACACTGAGAAATATTATTTCTAAAACATTAGAAAGCAATGGTGAAAAACTTGCCCAGCCAAATAGTAAATCGACTATTAAGCAAATTACTGAAAACTTAGAAAAAATAAAATTACAATTAGATCATCTCAATTTGAATGACTTAGAACAAGCTGAAAAGTGGAGTCTTTTAGGAGCTTTCCAAAATTTAACAACAGAAATGACAAAAATTTCAGAAATTCTTTCAAAGTCACAAGAAAGTAGGTATACTGCTCACAAGCACATTGGTGCCACGTCCGTAGTTCATGAGGAAGATTATGTCTCGTAGCGGTTTTTTTCGTTCCCCAAAAAAAAGCAATTTACCTTCAACTGAATCTCTCCAAAATATTTCAATTGCAGTTTATATTTTGCAACTGATTTCTATATTTACTGGGGGACTGTTTTCTTTAATCCCTCTTACTATCAGTATCTTATCGAGGACAAAGTCACAGGGCCTTTGGATTGACAATCATTTTAGATGGCAAATTCAAACTTTTTGGTTTTCCACTCCTTTCTTTGTTTTAGGCTGGCTTTTTGCCATTATTCCTTTTTTAGGTTGGATTTTATCTTTCTTCCTATTTTTATTTGGGTCTTCTGTCATTGCAGTTAGAACAATAAGGGGTTGGAAGCGCCTCACTATTCAAAAATCGCCACAGGTATTTTTAGACTAACTTTCGCACGACCTTTCTTAAAAGCTCATTTTACAAAATAAAAATATTTTAAAATGCCTCTCTTTCTGATTAAAATCCCCTAGAACTTTATCTGAAAAATATCTATGTAAAAAGAGTCAAATGTCTCATCTTTTGGTAATCGATAAGGAAAACTTATGGCATTTCGGAATCATCGTTTTAGTCGCTTGGAACTTTTAATAGGGAAAGAAGGTTTAAGTCGTTATAGAAATTTACATGTCATGATAGTGGGTGCTGGAGGCGTTGGAAGCTTTGCCGCTGAAGCGATTGCACGTGCAGCTGTTGGTTCTGTGACCTTGGTAGATCATGATGAAGTTTGTGTTACTAATGTAAACAGACAATTACATGCTTTTACGGATACTGTAGGTAAGAAAAAAGTCCAGCTGTTGGTTGAACGCCTGCAAAAAATTAATCCATTAGCAAATTATCATGCTATTGCAGAACATCATCATCCAGATAAAAATGACTTTATTTTTGCAGAAGCGGAGCGCTTAGCAGGTAAACCTGTAGACGCAGTAATAGATTGTATTGATACCCTGATCCCAAAGGTAGATTTGATAGTTCGGTGCAAACAAAAAAATATTCCGATTTGGAGCTCGATGGGTTCTGCAAGTAGGCTAGATCCTGCGCAAATTAAATGTGCCGATATTTCTGAAACAAAAGTAGATAAATTTGCAAAACAAATTCGTCTCAAATTAAGGGAACAAGGAATTACTGAAGGTGTAAGAGTTGTTTATTCTACGGAAGAAGCAATTGAGCCAGAACAAGCTGTTCCAGGTACAGAATGGCATTGTATTTGCCCAACCATTGAAAAAGAATTTGGGGCATGTCAACACAAACGAGTTATGTTGGGAACAAATAGTTATATTCCACCAATCTTTGGAATGTGGTTAGCTGGAGACCTTTTAAAGCATTATTTAGAAGGTATTGACCTAAAAAACCGTGATACTTTTGAAAAAACACCTACATATGATGAATTTAAAAAGGTTTTAAACCTTGGACAACCAAAATAGAGTGATGTGACGCCACATCACTCAAAAAATATAAATTAACAAAAATTATTCTAAGTCAAATACATTCGTCATACTTTTGACGGAGTGAAAATTTTATCTAGTGAATTTGAAAAATGATGTAAAAAAAAGGGGATAAACAATTTCTAAATTACTTTTTATATTTAATTAAAATGCCGCCTCTCACGCTATAACTTGTATCTCCATCTTCTTTATTTTTTGACTTAAAATAGTGAAATGAAGATAGAAGTAATTTTACTCTAACTATTTTATTCTCTACAACAATACTTTCATTTTCAGAATTAAGGATAGTACCTTCACTCCAATCAATTTCTTTATTTTCAATTTTCTCAATTAAAGACTCTATTTTTTGATTTGTAGGAATTGTAACTAAAAGCTCATTATTTTTAAAAAACAATAAATCATAACCTTTTTCAGCAAATTTAATTTTATACTTATCCACAACATTTTCATTGTTAAGAAAAGTATCAAATTCAAAATACTCTTCATATCCTGAAATATTTTTTATTGAATTAGAATAATCAAATTGCAAATTGATATTATCCTTATTTAACTGGTTTTCCCATGGATATGCAGGTTTAATACTTAACTTATCTAAAATTGCATTTACAGTTTCATAATTATAAGAACCACTGAAAAAATAGAATTTTTTATTTTTGCTTAATTCTACATTTTGTAAAAATGCAGAACCCAAAATTTGCTGCAAGGCATTATCACCATAGTGATCTGTTAAATAAGTAAATAATGCAGTAATTTTTTTTCTTTCTTCTAAGGATAACTTGACCTCACTTTTTTGGGGTTCTAATTTTATATTTAGAAAATTTTTCTCTGTTAAAAATTGTTGCACAATTTGTTTTTGATTAAAAAAAGAAAATTGATACACACCCCAGGGCCCTAAATAAGCTAACGCCATAACTATGCCTAAAGATAATGGAATAACTTTTAAGCTTGCATTTTTTTTCAAGATAAAAAAGAGCGATAAAGAAAAAAGCCATATTGCCAAAACAAATAAAATGTATCTATTAATTGTTATCCCATAATCTTGAATACGAGTATTTAAAGCAACAACTAGAAGTCCAATTAATGGAATTAATAAGTAAAAAAAGTATCTCTCAAAAAATATAATCCACTTAACTCTTATTTGTGCAATTTTATTATTTAAAATTAAATAACCAAAAACTCCTATAATACCAAGGCCAGATACAAACCAACTGGTCAGTCCTTTAGGAATATTCCAACCAACGACAACTTTTCCTAGATAAACATATAAAATTCCAATATAGATTAAAACTAAGGGTATAAGGATAAATTGTAAAAATAATTTTAACCGTTTTGGATATGGTTCGTCTCCTAAATTAAATTTATTTGGAATACCTAAAAGAAAGATCCAAGTCTGTACTATATATAAACAAACAACAAATATTTTCAAATAAAATTCAGGCTTTAAGTTTAAATCAAACAAGTAACTAGCGAGGAAGCACATCAGGAAAAGAGCAATAAAACTTGCTGCTGCATAAAAAATAGCTTCAACTAAATTCAACAATAAAATTTGATTAAATTGCCAAAAAGATTTGTCATTGGTTTTTTTCAAAAATGGAGAAAATGATACGAGTAAATGAAACAAAAGAAACAAATGAAGTACTTTATACGAATAACTTAAAGTGACATCACTAACTGTAAATAGGTAATGGATAATTAAACAACTGAATGTAATTGCGACAGTATAAAGTTGTCCCCATTTTACATGAAAACTTTCAAAACATAAAGTTAATGCTATGCTTAAAGGAATCATGACAGAACACGAAAAGAAAAGTTTTAGTAATGCTAGATCTTGCTCTTCTTTACTGGAAAGTAAAATAGCCAAAGCTGTAGCAACAAAGCAGAGTAACAATGTGCTAGGAAATCGAAGGAAGGAATCCTTTACTTGATTAAAATTGTTGGCAAAAAGTTTTATTTTATTCATGACTTGTCTATTTCCTTTGGTAGATAAAAACATCTATACTTAAGTCTACAACACTATAAAATCGATTATTACTCTGTAAAATTTTAATATGCCATCAAAAACTGCACTGTAATTAAACATATTATATTAATATACTAATATTACTTATAAAAATAAAAAAAATGAAAAAATAAATTTTATTATTTTAATATTCAACTAAATACTTAAAATTAATTATTTAATATATCATTTTTATTTTTTATGAATTTTACATCGATAAAATTTTATTAACTTATAAATTTTTTTAGAAAAATAGTCATAATTAAAAGTAAAAGAAATTATACTCATTAAGTTAACATACTAAAATAATAAAATTATAAATCATGTCATTCATAATTTAATTAGTAATAAATTAAATTAATTTGATTTTTATTCATTCTTTCATTTATAAAAATAAACGAATTAAATACTTGTTGTATTTTATGTTTAAATACAACAATTCTAACATTCATAATTTTCTATAAGGAGAATTTATGCTTCGCAGATCTTTATTAGTTACTTGTTTAAGCCTTTCTTCAATTGCTTTATACAGCTGTAAAAACTCCGACAATAAATCAGCTCCAACTAGTACAACAGCGAGCAAAAAGAAAGTCGCTAAAAATCTTTCGTTAAGTTTTGATACTTTCATAGGAAACAATTATTCATACAATGTAAGTGGTGAAAAAAAATGTGAATCAGATTTAACCAGTGTATCTTTTGCAGATGTAAAAGAAATAAATATTAACGATGGAGAAGACTGTACTTTAATTGTAAAAAATCTTACAGCTATAGGAAAAGATGGCAACAAAGTAATATTCACACCTAAAGATGCAAATAAAAATTTAACCATAAACATCAGTAAAGATGGAAAAATAGCATCAATTTATCCAGTTTTATTTAAAGCAAATGATCCAAATATTCAAGAACATTATTTAGGAGCAAGTCTATCAAACGACAATTTAAATCTTATTTTAAATTCTCTTACTTATATTGAAGCTAAACTTGTTGCTGAAAAAATTGAATTACTTACAAGTATTCCTGATGCTCCATCTGAAGAAAGAAAATTAGATATTTCTCTATCTTTTGTTAAGGGAACATTACCAGAGAATTTAATTAGTATAGAAAAAAAAGCTAAGTTCAGTAGAAAGTTTGCTTCAGACAAATATGAACTTATCCAAAACTCTTTGGATTTAAAAGCATTGTTAAATGATCAAGCAAGAACATCAAATTGCAAAATAACAACAGAAGATATCAGCACTTTAACAAGTGATTCTATTTCTTCTCTTGGATCTTGTAATTCTACTTTGGAATTCAATAAAAAATATACAATTTTATATTCTGAAGATGAAACTTGGAATCTAGACAAAATTAAAATCGGTTACATACTCCCTGTCAGCAATGAAGTATCCGCTGAAGATTTTCCAAAAGTTCTTCCAGAAACTGTTAGTAACGAATTAAATCGTTTAAATAATAAATTCAAAGATGTGCTAGATGCATATACTACTAAATATCTTGGAAAATTAAACACTCTAAATAAAGAAACTGATCAAGCTAAAATAGCAGATTTAAATGCTAAATTAAAAGCTTATTACAAAAAAATAAATGAAATTTATATAGATCGTTCTAATAAAGATTATGTTCCACAAGGATTTGAGTTAAAAAATAACGAAATTGAGCAGGTTATTGAAGATGCTGTAGATCTACAACCTCAACCTCAGCCTCAACCTCAGCCTCAACCTCAACCTCAACCTCAGCCTCAACCTCAGCCTCAAACAGATACAGTAATAGAAGAAAGTTCTGAATCAAATTCTAATAATAATGTAAACCCCATAGTACCTACTCAAAGTGATGAGCCTAGTAGTGAAGAAAGTGTTACTGGACAAGAAGGAGGTAATTCAAACACTAATGAAAATTAAAACTGTTAACAAGATATTGACAAATTAAACGATAATTCAAATGAATTTATAATTCATCAGAAAAACTTCTACTTTCAACAACCACACTTAGCTAGGTTTCAAAAAATCTAGCTTTATCTTTACAATATTTATCATAAATAGTTTAAAGGAAAGATAATTTATAGATAATATGTTTTTATTTTAATGGATATCTATTCTAAATTTTATTATAATTTGGTGCGCGTATTATAAAAATAACATATAAACATATAATCTAATTAAAAGAAATTAATTTGACGAAAATTAAAATTCTATACTACAAAGACAAAATATTCATGATAATTAATTTCATGAATATTTTTTATTTATTTAACAATATTGGAAATTTTATGCAAAAAAAAAAAAAAAAAAAAAGAAAAAAAAAAAAAAAAATATTTTTGTCGGCATGCATTAGTTTAACTTTAACAGCTTTTCTTGGGTGCAAAAATTCAAATAAAGATACTCAAAGTAATGAGCAGCAAAATACGAAAGCAGTTTCTTCAAATTTTGTCACATCCTATGGTGATGATTTTATTTATTACGCTAGTGGCTATAAGATGTGTGACCTTGATACTAATAAAACTTACTTTGATAAAAAAGAAAATGTACCACTTTTTTATAATGATAGTTGCGAAATTGATATTTCTAAAATCACTTTAGAATCAAAAAGTAAATTAAACGATAAAATAGTATTTATAAAAGATAATCAAAACAGTAATTTTATATTTAAATTAAATTCCAATTTTGAAATTGAAAAAAACCCAGGAGGAGTTTTATTTAAATCTGAAGACAATAAATATTTTGTCTATTTAAATGTTAACATAGAGAATAAAAAAATAAAATTTAATTTATCTGAAGTAAGAAAAATTAATGTCAAACAAGAAATTATAATAGATGTAGTAAGTAATGATTTTACTTATGAAGAAGATGACGTCATGTACTTTTACTCAAATACACTTCCAGAAGACTTCGTTAAACTAACAAATTCAAAAGAATTTGATAAAAAAAATGAAGCCAATTTATCAGAGCTTGATCCAAAAAAATCATTAATTGAGAAAAATTTTAATAAAAAATATAAAATTACTAATCATAACTGTAAAATTACTGAATTATCCGACTTCTCAAATTTTAAACCAAATAATTTTATAAAATTGGAAGGTTGCTTGGATAAAATAATTGAATTAGATAAATCATACACATTAATATACAGTGCAAATGGCTCTTGGCAAGAAAATTCTATTTACTTTGGAGAAATATTTTCTCTCTAAGAAATATTTCAAATCCTATCCAACAGCATACTAATGACTTACAATTAGAAAAACTGTAAAAGAATTTTCTGATAAAAAAATGTTTAATATCTTAAAGTAAATATATTTTTGTAGAAATTGCTAGCTAACAAAAATAAAAGACCTACTATTCTATAATTATCGGAATAATTTGAAAATTTAATTTCTAAAAATTTCAGTTAGTAAAATACATTTGTTTTTTCAATTTTGGTTATCTAAAAATTTTTAATATTTTACTTATTTTCATTTCTAAGAAAAAATAATTCAATAAATGAAATTAAATCATATATAAGGTAAAATTAAATGTTTTAATTTTGCTTTAGCTATGAAACATGGTATACGTTTCTCGTCCAATCGCATTCCTTGTACTGTTCCCTGTGTAAATTTTTAAAAGTCATCTTTTTCCCTTAAAATAAGGATTATTGTATGAATAATTTTAGATTTTTAAATAGGTATTGCATTTTTTCTCTGCCAGTAATTTATAAAACAGTAATTCCAATTGCTGCTAATGCAGTAACAATCAATGTTACAAATATTACGTTTACTTCTACCAATAATGATATAGCTCCTTACAATAAAGGTAGTGCAGCTATTGACGCTTGGAAGATATATGCAAATGGCTTACAACGCATGGATGTATCAGTCCATATCACACCGCAATGCAAAAAAGATGAAGCAGGAGAAGAAGATATAGATTGTGCAAACTTCTTCAGTAGCAGTGAATCAAGAACTTTTTTCCAAGGTCTTTATTTTCGCGACCGTGATGCTGGAAAAAATTTACAATGGATGACTGGCGGATCAAATCCACATCCTGATTTGAATGCTGCTACTGAATTAAGTTACGAGTCCTTTCCAGATTTCATATACAATGAAAAAATGTTACATTATAAGGTTGGAATGATTCCAAATGTGCAAAGATTAAGTTCTGTCAGAAAAGCACCTTTCAACAAAACCAATAAAAATAAGAAAAAAAATAAAGTAAAATATAATAGATCTATGTCAAATCTAATGTTTAATTCAGGTGAAACTAAAATAAACCTAGACTATCTTTTAGTCACAAATAAAACTGGTCCGACTGAAATCTGTTTATTTATCCCAGAAAAAACACAATCTATTAATGGAAAAACATATCACTTACCTGAGACTGATTTTTGCAAAGGAATTAATCCGCAGTCTTTTTTTATAGAGGCAATTGCCCCAGCACCACAACCATCTTTAGATCTCTCAGTACATAAAAGAGATGGAAATAAATATTGGTCAAACTGGGATCCTGTACTAAAAGTTTCACATCAATCAGTATTTTTAAGTGACTATAGAAGCATTGATCAACTTCTCGATGCCTCAGTAAATGGAATAGATCAATATCCCTATGGTACAGAAACAGATGGCTCAAGCTGTAATGATGATCATGCTTGGCGAATTGGGGCACATGGAGATATGTATTCTGTGTATGCAGGAGACATGCGCGATCCAGGAAAAGTTTCGTTAAGGCATTTTAGTACTGACGCATGTTATGAAACATTTGATTATTCCAGTGACGGCTTAAAACCTGTAAAAAATGGGAAAAAAGGAATAGTCTTTATGGAATCCATTAATTATGCAAATATGTATTCATCAGATTACGACTCCATTAATGTAAATTTTAAAATAATAGATGAATATGGGAATACATACTCCTACAATAATATTGATTTAACTATAGATAATTAGTACCAAATATTAAGAATAATTTTTAAAATTTAAAGAAAATTTTATTACCTCTTTTTTAATAAAATAGAGGTTTATCAGATTTTTATTCTTCTATTTTAAATCATCAATAATAATTACTAAGGTAAATGATATGAAAAAAATAAAATATAGTAATTTTAAAGAAAAAGAAAAATCTATTTTTTCAATTGTTACTTCATGTTTCATGACAACTATTTATATTATATCGATATTACTACCTTCTGCAGTTCAAGCAGAAGCCTTAAAAAACAGTCAAACTCGTTTAAGTAACAATTCAGCAAATAGAAAGTATCAAACAGCTGATGAAAAATTCAAACTTGAAAAAAATTCAAATTCAGCTAAAAAACTAAATTATTCCAGTAACGCAAGTGATAACAATCAAGTGTATTCGAATGCCTATAATTTTTCTTCCCTTGTAAAACAAGGAGTAGATTCTCGAACAGGAGTCTACCAATTTTCAATGCAGGTAGGTCAACTCTATGGAGATGAATTAAGCAATCCTTTTGCACTCATTTTAAACTATCAGCAAAACTCATCCACTATAGATCGCTTTGGCTTTGGAAGAAATTGGGATCTCAACTTAACACGCTACGATGCAAATTCAAAAATGCTCTATCTAGATGGTGGGCAGGTTTTTAAAGTATTATTTAGTGGTGACAACCCTAGCTTACAATACGATAAAGGGTTAAATATTCGATTAGAAGTTAGTGATAGTGGAAACTTAATTATTGTATCTAAAGATGGCCGAAGAGAATATTTAAACTCAGCCGGAGAATTAGACAGAATAACTGATAATTTGGGAAACAGCATTTATTTTAATTATGACAGTAATGGTTCATTTCAATCAATTTCCGATGATGTAGATGGAAAAAATATAAAATTAAAAATAGATTTTAGTGGCGATAATAAATTTATTTACTCATTATCTGCAGATGGTAATTGGCAAGAAACCATGGTTTCCATTGGAAGTGAAAATGGTTTTAATTATGTTAGTAAAATATTTTTACCGCAACAAAAAGATAGTACCAAACCAGAAAGTCCTAGCTATAAATTTAATCCATTTTTAATAAATTCAGTAGAACTTCCAACTGGAGCCAAAATAAACTTGGAATATACTGAACTATTATCTCAAAATGATTCTTCAGTAAAAGCGGTAGCAAAACATGTTCTTGATCCAGGAGAAAATCAACCTCAGATTGTCACAAGTTATTCTTATGGAAACGCAGATGGTCATAATTTCTTAGGACATAATGGAGGAACAGCTGCATCCACGATGGGTGAAGATCCTCTATATGGAACAGACAAAGGTTATCAATATCAGGTAGGGATAAATAATGGACTGACTTATGTTTTAACTACTTATAATAAATATCATTTAGTAGAAAAACAAGAAACATATCCAGCACAAGATTATAAAAGAAAAAGATTTAGTGAAATAAAAAATGAAAATTTTCATGCTGCAAATGATAGTATTTGGAACACTTTTATTAATTGGTTTATTTCAATATTCACAAATTCTTCAGGAAAAAAGAAACTAAATTCTGAAAGAATGTTTACATCTTCAGCTCCGATAAATACAGTAATTTATACTTATCCAATTGATTTAAGTGAATCGTTTGAAAATCTTCCAAGTAATTATGCCTTCCCTATAAAAAAAGAAATAAGGATCGGCAGTAGGCAAATAACAACACTGTCTGAATATAATGAAAACGGAAATTTGGTTAAATTTACAGATGCAGATGGCAGTGTAAAAACTTATACATACTGTAAAATAACTGAAGATAATAGCCAATGTAAACCAGACTCGTCAGGTTTTGAAAAGCAACTTAAAAAAATTGAAATAAATTCATCCAGCTCACCTGATAAATACACAACGCTTTTCTACTATGGCAAATACGATAGCAAAGAATCAGGATTAAATTTTTCTTTACCAATAAAATCTGAGCAGTACTTTAACGAAAATATATTTTTGACAGCAGAAACTGATTTTTATTCAGATAAAAATGCCCCATTTTACGGTTATCCAAAATTTTCAAAAATAAGCAATCAAAATGAATCATTCAGCAATAATTATAATTACAGCATAGATAAATCAAATATAATTATAAAAAAAACTTACGGTGGAAAAAAAGTTTCTCTCTCTGAAATTTCTGCAATAAATAGATATATAAATAAATCTATGTTTGAAATTGATTCGCAAGGGATAAAAACAACATATACTTACGACCTTTGGGGCAGAATTCTAACAAAAACTAAATTTGCAGATACAGTTCAAGCTAAAAATTTTAGCTATGATTATATTTTAAATACAGCAGATGAATTTGGAAATTTAAATTATGTTATAGAAACATCGCCTATTGGACAAAAAAGAAAAACGGCTCTTGATGGGCTAGGGCGAGATACAAAATTATACAGAACACCAACTGACGCAGATAGAAGTATTCTAGATGGGAATAATTTCTTGCCACTATCTGAAACATTTTATGATGAGTTTGGTAGAAAAAACAAAGCGACTGTCTATAACACAATTTATTTTAATGATAAATTGCAAGAAGTATCCGCAACAACAGAATTAAAGTACGATTTATTAGGAAGAGTAACAGAAATACAATTCCCTGATGGAATAACGCAAATAACTGAATATGATAATGATAAAAATATTTCACAGACATATAAAATTTCAAACGGAAAAAAGATAAAATCACCTGTTACATTAAAACAATTAAATAGTAGTGATAAACTAATAAAAGAAAGTATTTTAGATCCCAATGGAAATGAAACATATTTTAAAGCGTATAGTTATGATGGTTTTGGACGCTTATTGTCAGTTACTGATATTGACAATAAAAAAACTATGTATAAATATAATTCAAATGGATTTTTAGCTCAAATTACTTCTACAAATAATGGAAACATTTATTATACCTATAATTTGCTAGGCCATGTAAAGAATATTAGTACATCAAGCACTGACGGAAAAATAATAAAAACATTAGGCACTAGAGAATACGATGAACTAGGAAGACTTATCTCAGAAACTAATAGTTATGGATTTTCTACAATATTTAATTATAACGATGTTACAAATGAGCTTCAATCAATTCAAATTCCAAAAGATAATGGAAGTAATTATAACATAATTCATTATTCATATGATCCAATTACACATCAAAAGTTATCCCAATCAATTGAAAATAATTCTACAGAAAATGTGAATTACATCTATGATTCATCTACATTACTTCTAAAACAAGTAAATGATAAAACGGGTGCGAAATTTTTCACTTATTATACAAATGGCGCATTAAAATCAATTGAACATATTTCAGAAGGAGGAATCGAAGGTAAAAAAGTATCTAACTATAAAATATCATATGGTTTATATGATAGAATAGGAAATCTTCTTTCATCCACAGATGCAAATTCTAAAACGACTATTTTTAGCTATGATAAATTTGGAAAAATTCAAGAAATTCAATATTGGAATGATAAGTTTCAGTTTGAAACTGCAAAATATGAGTACGATGAACTCAACAGATTAAAATCGGAATACTTTCAAAACTCAAAAATAAGTCGAGATTATGCTTATGACGATTTGTCTAGAATTGCTCTGTTAAGCAATAAACTAAATGGAAATATAGTAACAGAATTTAAATTTACAGATTATTTCAATAATGGAAATTTAAAGAAAAGGTTAAGAACTAATGGTCAAGACAAATTTGCTGAAGAAAACTACAACTATGACAATATGAATAATTTATCATACTATCATTGCAAAGGAGAGCTTTGCCCCAAAGATTCTCTAGGTAACAAAATACAAGAAGAAAATTATACGTTTGATGTATTTAACAATATTAACTCAGTTACATCTTCTTTAATTTTAAAAGATACTGGAGATAATATACAAAATACAACTAATTACTTCTATGATGAAACTGATCCAATGCGCTTAATAAAATACAGTAACTCAGCAAAAAATATTTTTTCTGATAGTTTAACTATTGAATATAATTGCAATGGAAATATCACTCAAGATGACAAAGGTAATAAATATTATTACAATGAATTGGGACAAACTATCAGTATTAAAACTTCTAGCAATACTGATTTATCTAATTATATTTATGATTTTACTGGCAGACAAGTATTACAATTGATTCCAAACCAATCTCCTATTGAAAAAATCTATGATACAAATACATTAATCAATGAAAGACAAGATAAAACCGTAACCAATTATTTAAATGGATTAAGTGGTAAAGTTGCAAGAATTGTTTCAGACAATTCATTTGGAAATTCTGTCATTACTTATTTTGGTTTTGATCAATCAGGATCAACAGTAAATGAAATAAGTGGTCAATTAAGTAACATAAATAATTTATCTTTGCTGCAAGAAAAAGCATACTCTCCTTATGGAATTGAAACTGAATTTTTACCAACGCAGCAAAGTAAAAATTCGATTGAAATAAATAAAGTAGGATTTGATGGGCAACTTACTGATTCGCAAAGTCATCTTCAATTTTTGGGAGAAGGTTACAGAGCATACAATCCTTTTTTAAAGCACTTCATGAGTTATGATAATTTATCACCATTTGATAAAGGTGGTATAAATGGATATTCTTTTGCAAAAAACAATCCTATTATGTTTAGTGATCCTAGCGGACACATGAGTGTTGGCGGTTGGATTGGAATGATTTTTGGAATTGTTGCAAGCATTGCTCTTGCGATTGTTGTCTCTGTTGTTACTGCAGGTGCCGCTTCTCCCGGGGCAGCTGCTGCTGTCGCATTAGAAATTGAATCAGGTACAGCAGCTGCGACAATAACATCTGCGGCAGTAAATATTGGTGTTGCGACCGTTTCAGGAGCAGCTATTGGAGCAACAAGTCAAACAATAAGTGATGCCGTTGATGGAAAAAAACCTGGAATGGATGTTGCTTTAAGTGCTTTAGAAAGTGGGTTAGGCGGAGCTGTTGGTTCTTTTGCAAGTAGTGCCATAAGCGGTTTAGCTTCATTAGTTGCAGGCGAAGAAATAGAAAGCGGAATAGTCAGAGCTGCATCTGCAGATAATAACGTAGTTTTAACAAAGTTTTCAAAAATTGGACAGGAAGTAACTGATTTAAGCAAATCACCAATTGAAAGTAACGGGTTAGAAGAAAATATAAAAGTACCAAAAGACCCATCATTTTCAGTAAAAAGAAGCTTAAATATCTCAAAAAAAGGAATTGAATTTAAGACTCGATATACCTTACAAGAAAAACCAGATGCAGGAATTACAAAAAATTTAGTAGAATTTAAAGATTCTGTTCTCACCAAGATTAATTCTACAAATATCAATGCTAGAGTGAAGGCATTCGTAGTTAACAAAATATCAGATATTACTTATAAAAACATTCAAAGTTTTGCTATTAACAAAGCAAAATCAGAAATTATTCACTATTCCTATAAAGAAACATTTACAGCATTTGAGAAAAAGATAAAAGAAAGTAAAAAAAAGGAAAATGATAAAGATTAATTTTCTTAAAAAATAGCTGAAAGTAAAAGTCAAAATTCATACTTACTTTTATAGGTTTATTGTTAATCCAAATATCATCCTTTTTAAGCGAAACAAAACAAGTTATTAAAATTGGCTTTTCATTTTACTGGGAATAACTTTTGAAGATGAAAACAAGTAGCTCAAGGGTGCTTTAATTGAATTCTATACTGGCTATGTTTTTAAAAATCTTCCTTATGAATTAAAATCTGTCGGATATCCATATTCAAGAATGTCAAAAGAAATTGAAAGCCGGAAAATTGACATGATTGCTTTAACTTCAAGTGATAAAATAAAAATGAATTTTTTTACTTGAAAATCACTTCTCCATAAAAATAAAACTTTTATTATAACTAGAAATGATTTTCCTTACAAAGAAATTACTGCAACAAGTTAGTTGAAAAATTATATAATATGGATAAGGCAGGATTCTGCTCTATGTCCTTTTATGACGAAAAATCTTCATAAATTTAAAGTTGAGTATTCTCCAGGGAAAAGTTCAGTTGATTATGTGACAAAAAATTAGAAAAAGAATCGATGCCATTTATGTTTTAAATATTTTACCTTTATTGTACATAATAAAAAAAGAAAATATTTTTGATCAAATAAAAATTGAAAAAATATTTAAACTGAATTACTTCTTTTCAAGACTCTTGGATTACGTGTATTTTTCTCTGTAGTATAATCTTCAAATTTATCCGTTAAAGAATTTATATTATAAAGTAGCCTTATTTTTTTAGAGATAATAAGACCTAATAAGTGATGAATTTCTTTCCCAGGATGCACATCATCATGAAAGGCATAAACTTCATTTTTCTTAGAAATACTTCCATTTCTACTTTCAGTACTTTGCAAAGCGGAATTTTTTTGTGGATAAGTTTTATTTTTTTCTTCTTTCTTTTTTAATTTTTCAATTTCTTTTAACTTTTTTCTGAACTCATCTGAGACATTTGGATCATAAATATATGGATTTATATGTGGATATACATCTTCCTTCTCTTCTAATTGAGAAAGCCTTGATCTTTTAGTATTAATATTTACCTCTGAAAGAACCTGTATGTTTGATCTTTTGCGAAACAATCTAGAGCCCAATGAACTTCCAGTTAATTCTGGTGATACATTCATACCTTCTTCAAACTTTGTTATCCGAGTATAAAATCGTTCATCAAATATTTTCCCATAAGACGCAATATTTGAAATATTCTCGTTAGAAAAAATAGAATTGTGTCTGATATCTAAATATTCATAATTAGAAGCACTGAGATCAACCATAATTGAATTAATATCTTGAGTTATAAAATCAACTTCTGGGTAATGTTTTTTTAATACTTTAATTCTTTCCATTAGCATATCGTTATATTCTGAAATTAATGTATCAAGCTTTTGCTTTTTAGTTACATCTGCCTTTATAAATCTAGGAGAAGACGTAAAAAAAGGTAAATTGAATACCATAAAGTTTTTTGCACCTTTTTTAATTAATGCTTGAATCAAATTTTGAATTTGTAACGTTATTTGGTTAACAGCAATCGATGTATCCCAACCTACAGTAATAAGATCGTTTGCCCCAATCCAAATGATGTAAAGATCTTTTTCTAAGAAATATCCTAATAAATTGTCTTTATCTTTTTCTAAACTTTTCCAGAATTCCTTCATAAATTCATTGCTCATTTTATGCCGAATTTTACTAGCATAATATTTTTTTACTTTTTCCCAGCTGTATTCTAAAAAATCATTATATTGATCATCTAAATTTTTTAAAATAAATTTCCTAGTTATTTTATCATTAATTGCATTTTTATTGATTTTATCAAAGAAATTTTCCTTTTCATAATCATCAACATCGGTTTCTTTAAAATTTACTGCGGTAGCACCACCTATTGAGTAATTTAGAATTGGAAAATCTCTAAAAATTTCTGGTATGTGTTTCTCAGTATATTCTATGTTATAATTGTATTTATATGCTTCATTCATAATTTGATCGGCTAACATTCTTTCTAAATCATTCCGAAAAATATAAGATTTTAACCAATCAGTCCAATTATATCCATTGGTAAATCTACCGTAAGGTGATGGTGTGATTTGATTCAAGAAATTTCTAGCTATGATTGCTGTTTTTGAATTATGCATCCTGCCTGTATCACTTAGACTATCACCAAAAATAACGACCCGCTCAATTTTAGGTTTTGATCTAGACATGACAAATTCCTCATATGAATTCGAACTTTTAGGTATAAAAAAATTTCTCCTTTAAAAAGGAGAAATTTTCTAGATTATTTAAAATAATTCATTTACTTTATAAGAGTATTATGAACTAATATTAACTTACCAAAATTTTATTTTTTATCAATTCAAAATTAATCTATTTTTAATGGAATAGTTAAAAAATAAATTATTAATAATTGGATGAAAATAAACAAATGTTACAAAAGTAAAAAATAAACTTAATTAAAGTAATAAACATTAAAAAACAAAAAAGCATTTATAAGTTAAATAAATCAATCTTTTAAATTAAAGAGCTTGGATAAAATCTACTTTAAATTTTCAAACAAATATTTATTTTAGAAACTAAAAATTTAAAATTCTTAAATAAAATTCATTACTCATTTTTTTCACAAATAAAAGTCATTACTCCTAAATTCAAATATTTCTCGAAAATAAAAAAAGGAAAAGTTATAACTTTTAGTAAAAAAAATTTTACAAATAAATTTTCAAAAGGAAACAAACTATTGAAAATATTATATTTAGAAACCCTTCCCAACCACCAAAGAGTAAATGCATCTAGTGTTCCATACTTTAAAATTTTTTTGATCCGAAAACCATTTTGATTCATTAAATACGTTAATGATTCTGGGGAATAAATTACGCTATGCCTTGGTGTATGCAACCCTCCCCAATCACCTTTCTGCTTATTAACAAAAAATGATTTATAATTTGGTAACTCAATAATAATTAAACCATTGGATTTTAATTTATTTTTTAATTCTGAAATTAATTCTACTGGGTGAAAATGATGCTCAAGACTATGCCACAAAGTGATTACATCAAATTTTTCTTGAATTTTTTCAAAATCATTTGAGAGGAGTTTTAATTTTAAAAATTTTTCATGTGAATCTTTCCAGCCATTATCACTAAAATCAAATCCAACGAAAATTCCTTGATTAAAAGTACTCAATTTTTTTAGGAAAGTTGGTTTGCCACAACCATAATCTAAAATATTAAATATTTTTTTATTATCAATATACTTTAGTAACAAATCACATTTTTTCTTATCCACCATATTTTGCCATATATTTACAACAAATGTATATTTTCCCCAAGGCTTTGAGTTTGAATAAGGCAAATAATTGTCAGAATAATACTTTTTCAAATCTTCTTCAAATGGAGGGTTTTTTAAGAATATAGAACTACAATTTAAGCATCTATCAAATTGAAAAATACAATTATCATCTTGCAACTGAGTTTTTGAATGCAAAACAAAAACTGATTCAATGGATCCGCATAGTGGACATTTCATAAATTCACTTCACAATCCTCAGGATACTTTAAAAATTTATAATTTTCTTCTTTTAAATAATGAACTAATTTTTTATTCTTAATAAATTTACTTCCTTTAGTTGTATCAAGAAATTCAAAACAGTTTTGAATTCCAAGTGAATTCGCAATATCAATATGCGTTTTGAAATCACCTGAAGTTAAATTAAATCGCTCACAAAACGTAAAATTAGTAAAAATTTTTTCAATGAAATATACAATATCATTTACATGAATATAATTTAATATATTTTTTCCAAACTTAACTCTTTTCTCAATATACCATTTTTTTGGATAACGATTTGGGCCTATTATTCCAGAAAGATGTAAGATTAAAGCCCCCATTTTTCTCAGATGTTCTTCTTTAATGTAACGTTGATCTTCAATTTGCAAAGGAAAGTCTTCATCTATTTGTAAATTTTCATCAGACAATTGATATGCTGAAGTAGATGATAAGATAATAACTTTTTTATTTTTACAGTATAAATTATAAAAATCAGAGACTAAATCTATTGTTAAATTAGGATTACTTAATGCAAAAGTCCATAAAACAAAATCACAATCTTTTAAATTTTCCCATGTATCTTTATTTAATAAATCAAACTTAACCCCTTTGTTACTATCCTTTATATCTGTCCTTTGAGTAAAAAAACAAGAAGGATGTGAAGATAAAAAATGTTTACCAACGTACCCACAGCCTAAAATGATGCATTTATTCGCATTAAATAACATTCCAAATTACTTTCATATCGAATTAATATATGAATAAGTTGAAGGTAATTTTGCTAAGAGTGAGGGCATTTTTGCAGCTCCAATATCTTTTGCTAATAACCTACAAGTTATTCTTGAACTTAATATAACACCTGGCAAGCCTGCACCTGGCTGTGTATTTGCTCCAACAAAATACAGACCATCAATTTCAGGAGAGCTATTTGATGGTCTAAAGCCTGCACTTTGTAGAATCCATGGCTCTAAACCAAATGCATTGCCCAAATGGCTTTTTAAAGTAGTTTCAAAATCATTTGGAGTAAAAATACTTTCACAAACAATTGATTCTTGTAACCCAGGCATAAACTTTTCCTCAAGAAATTTCTTAACCCTCTCAACCATTACTAATTTATAATTTTCCCAATTTGTTTTACTTAGTAAGTTTGGCACGGGTACCAACGCATAAATAACCTCTCCTCCCTTTGGAGCAAGAGAAGCATCGGTTCGAGTAGGAATATGAATATAAACGCTGAAATCTTCAAATTCTATTTTTTTGATAAATATATCATCAAGTAATTCTTTATATCTTGGTCCTAAAGCAATTGTATGTTGAGACAATTCAGGCCAGGTTTTATTTGTTCCTAAGTATAATAAAAAAGCTGACATGCTTAGGTCTGCTTTTTCAAGTTTTCTTGATAATTTTCTAGGATAAGCATCATTTTTTAACACCGAGGTTACAAAACGATGCATGTCAGCATTTACTACAATATTTTTTGCTGTGAACATTCCATTTGGAGTAGTAATTTCAAAATGTCCTAAAACATTTTTATCTACAACTTCAACAGGAGTTGATAAAAATGTAAGTCCACCTAATTCAGTAAATCTTTTTTTAAAAGCTTCTGCCAAAACATGCATTCCACCTAATGGATGATAAACTCCATAAGCTCTCTCTAATCTATTAATTAAACTATATACAGCTGCTGCACGAAATGGATTTCCACCAATGAGTAACGGATGAAAACTTAAAAATTGACGTATTTTTTCATTTTTTACAAATTTAGATACCATTGAATAAACTGGACGTACCGCATTTAATTTTAATAATTGAGGTGCTACTCCTAACATTGAAAATGGATTAGCAAAATTTTTATCTCCCAATTCAATAAAACCTTTTTGAAATATTTTATCTGCATATAGAAAGAATTCTTTCACATTTTCAATTTCAGTAGGTGCTATATTTTCAATTTCTGCAAGAAATTTTTCTTGTGAATTAAAATGACTTATCTGACTACCATCATGATATCGAACTGTATAAAAAGGATCTACTGGAACAAATTTACAGTAATCTTCTCTATTAACACCTGACATTTGAAAAATATCGTCTATTAAAAATGGGGCAGTAATAATAGAAGGACCTCTATCAAATGTATACCCACATTTTTCTTCTGCGTATGCTCTTCCCCCGATTTTATCTAGTGCCTCAATAATTGCAACATTTAGTCCCATACTTTTTAATGTTAAAGCACTAGCCAAACCGCCAAACCCACTACCAATTATAATAACATCAAAAATACTCATAACAATTCCTTTTCGTTAATCAGATTTGCAACTTTTAAAGGATGAAATCCAAATAAAATTTTTAAAAAAATAATTAACTTTTTGAAATGTGAAATGACAATTCTTTGCTTGAAAACAATTGATTTATCAAATACAATTTTTCCCAAAATTGAACCATAAACACCAATCATAAGTTTAACACATAACCTTGCTCTAAATGATGGGATATATTTTAATCCTTCAATAGCTTCACAGTAATACAAAACAGCTAAATTAACAAGTTCATTAATTAAGTTATTTTTATTACCACAATCATAATTATTCATGAAAAATAAAGAAAAATTTTCAATTTTATATTTAGAAAATAGTTCTATTGGAATGTAAATACGATTATTTTCAAAATCTTCTTTAACATCTCTGAGAATATTGGTTATTTGCATTGCACAGCCTAATTTTTCAGCTGCATTCATAGCTACTAAATGATTTTTTGTATGAAATATTTTAGCCATCATAATTCCAACTACACCAGCAACTCTAAAGCAGTATAAATATAAATCATTTATATTGAATGGTTGAACGAAATTTTCATCCATTTTTTGCCCATTTATGAGATCTATAAAATAAGATTTTTCTAATTCCAATTCTTTGATCAATATTCTAGCATTTAATATAAAATCTATTGCTGAATCATAATTTACAATAGCAAACAGTTTATTGCTTAAATGCTCCATAAATAATTCAATAAATTCATCTGATAGTAAATCACATTCTGACCATAAATATTCTAATATTTCATATGAAAAAGTTGATCCAATTTTATTATTGGCATCAAACACATTTCTTTCATCTGTAGCATCATCAATTAGTCGGCAAAGCACATAAATAAAATAGGAACTATTTCTTTGCTTTGAAGCCAAAACAAGTGATGAAATATAAAAAGATTTCCCATGATTAAATGTAATTTTTTTACAAATTTGTATAAAATTAAAATATGAACTAATTTCATCTTTTGAATGGATGTTTTTAAATAATTCAATTTTCCTAGATTTAATTAATATTTGGTTAAATGATTTTTTAATATTTAATGGATATAAAGCTTCCAAAGTACTTTGAGAATCTAAAGACTTTATTCTATGGTAGAAAGGAGCTGATTCCATTGTGAAATCATAAATAATCTCTCTATTTAAATTTAATATTTTTGGATACTTTATACCAAATAAGTTAAATCTAAATTGTCTAATAAAATTAATATTTTTTGCATCAAATATTTTAAAATCTAAAGATTTTTCATTCATGTAATCCATTTTTTTTATTTGATACATAGCATCTAAATGTGGAAAATAATAATTAACTTGAACTCCATTTTGAATGCTTTCGTGCCACCAATACCAAGGTTCTTTTATAGAATACAACGGAGAAAAACCAAAATTATGATCAAAATAATAAGAGGCATTACTTAAATCGAATACTCCAGCACTTTGATTTTGAAGTTTCAACTTCAGAGGATAATCAAAAAAGAAGGAATTTCTTTTGCAAAGATTTGAAAATGAGAATTCATCAGATACATTATATATATTTACCATTGAATGTAAATCATTGCCAGAATTTATGAATTGCCAAAAATGCTTTACTTCGTTCTGATTAATTTGATACTTATTGTCATCAGTGCAAAAATCATATTTAATCTTTATATTTATATACTTCTTCATAGAATGATCAGGCAACCATAAGTCTAATATATTTGTCTTTCCAGTTAACCATCTTCCAACATTATCTAAGTAACTCTTACTATTTTTGTCACTAAAATATATATAACTATATGCAACAACTTTTTTACTTTTATATAATGTAAAATAGATTGATTGTTGTTGAGTTTTATTATTATTCAAATTAAAACAATCTTTATATGATAATATACAAACAAAATGTAGATCATCTTTCCTAACTTCAAAATAAAACCATTCGTACTCAATTCTTTCATCAATATTTGAAAAAATAACGGGATTATTTGAGCATAATAAAGAAATATCACAATTATCAATTTTTAATGTTTTCATAAAGAAAGAGTTTCTTCCATTTTTAATTTATAATTAACTTGTATAATAGAGAAAATATTTTTTCTAATCATATCAAAAGGCTTCTCTATAATATCTGATAGATAATCTTTTAATTCTTTATTAATTTGAATTGACTCTAATTGAATAGAATTAATATGCAATAAATAAGAAGCTTTATAATAACATTTTTCAAGCGACTGAATTTTTTTATAGTGCTGTAAAAAATACTTTTTAAAATTATTATTTTTAATTTCAAGATATGCTAATTCTTTTTCTTCATCACTTAATATATCAATAAAAGAATGCACAACTGCACTTCTTAAACCGCAGTTTAAATCTTCATATAATTTATTTTTATTTAATTCAGGTACAAAATTTTTCAAATCATCAAAAATTTGATATATAATGCCATATGAATTAAAAATTTTATCTACTAAATTTATTTCTGAATCAGAGATATTTAAAATCTTTTTTAAAGAAAAGAGTGGTAATTGAATTAGCTTTCCTGTTTTTAAAGAAACACATTTCTCATAAAAAGACCATCTAGTACTTTCATCAGCATAAAAATATTTTTTATTTATAAAGTCATCATTACTTGATAAATCAAAAGCTTGGCCTATGTGACAATCAAATAATGTTTCTATAGCAATTGATTTAGAAACTGCTGGAAAATGTTTCAAAGCTAAAAAATACATCCAATTTGCTGCATTTAATGCTTTTGGCAACCCATGTGATAAATGCAATGAAAGCCTTCCTCTTCTTTCACAACTACCGTCTTCTATGTCATCAATAACTAAACTTGCGCAATGAAATATTTCTATACCTATAGCAACTTGTGTAACTGTATCTAATAATTTTTTGTTACTTTTTTCTACTAAATCTAGAGATGTTAAAGAGTTGTTTGGTAATGAAAAGTTTCTGAGTAACCAATAGCATAAAAGAGGCCTAATTCTTTTCCCTTCTGCTAACATAGAATCTTTTGTTATAGCTATTAAATTTTTATCTATAAAAGGTTTAAAATCTATAAATTCATTTGGAAAATTTTTATATATATCTTTTTCTAAATAATTACTTAATTTCTTCATAAAGTAATTGTAATCTAATGCATGATAATTATTTTCTTTTGCATTCATAAATTTTCTATCTCTTTAGCGTTATCTGTTTTGACGAAAAAAAGCATTACATGAAAAATTGCTGTAAAAATTCCTATAGTAATTACAGGATATATAAAATAAGTTACTAAAACCGATTCTTTGTAATAAAAGTTAATATGTGAATTCGATAAACTCCAGTCAGCTATAGGCCGACTCACAAGAATTAGTGAAGAGTAAGTTGCTCTTAATGCTGATAAAGAAAAATGCATAGCATATTCATTGTTGGTTAAACCACCAAGTGATTTACGGCTTTTTGATTCTTCATAGACATCAAAAAATTCTATAATTAAAGAAAGAACTAGTAGCAAAATACCAAAATATAAAAATAGTCCTTGAAATTTATTGCAAAAAACGAAAAGAATTGACCAAGGAAATAAAATTGCATTTAAAGTATGGAGTAAATGTTCTTTTTTAGATTCATCTCTAGCATATAATTTATATTTATAAATATGAAAATAAAATCCATCAATAACAGCTATAATTAAGTAGATTAATAAAAATAAGCAAGACAATGCTTTTAAATCCATAAAATCCATAATAATCCAACCTTATTTAAAATTTTTAGAAATATGCTGAGAGATTCTTTTCGCAGATTTTATCACCATGGTAACACCAGCCCCAGGATGAATACCAGCCCCCACAAAATATAAATTTCTATATTTTGTAATTCCTGAATCGTGAAAAGCTAATGGATTAAATTTTCTTAAACAAGCGCTATATATTCCACCTTTAAAACTGTTCGCTCTTCCTTCCAGCTCTTGTGGACTTATCATTTTAAAGATTTTTCCTTTAAATGCATGTTTTAATCTTTTTCTACACAACTCTAAAATTCGTTCCGCATATTGTAAACAAAAATCATGTGACCAATTAATCCCTGACAGATTATTTGGTGCCATTGCAGAAATAAATAATACTCTTGGTGAAATGCTTTTATCAGTGGCATGCGGCCATACAAGATATATACATGGATCTTTTGGTAACTGATAAGACTCACATACTTGGACAAAGCTTTCAAGCCAACTTTCAGGAAAAATTTTAACATGATGAAGTAATTCAATGTCATCATAAAGGTCAAATAAAATGACAAATTGGCTTTCAGATGGTCTATAAATATTTTTATTAATTTTTTCTACATAATTTTTAGAAATATCTGTGTTACTTAGCCATGAAAATGAAGCTGTAAAAGGATCTGAATTTGAAATAACAATGTCAAAATTGGCGTGATGTATAGAATTATCTTTTTTATAGCTTAATTTCCAACCTTCAGAAGGATTTTTTTCATCTTTTAATGCTGCAGATATAACCGGAGAATTTAAATGTAAATTTACTTTATTTTCTATAGCAACCCGTTCAAGAGCTGAAGCTATCTGATAAACTCCTCCCTTAGGAAAAACAATTGGTGAGACTAATTCAACATGTGCTATACTTAAAATTCCTCCTTGGGCTTCATTAGGATTCATGCCAACATAACTAGCAAAATGATAAAAGAACTCACGCATATTTTTATCGCTAATCAAGGAATCAATAACTTTTCTATATGGTGTCAGTGTTAACTTGGGATATTTTAACATTAGCCCAGAAGCAAAAGATTTAAGCCCTAATGAGATTGCATTTGGTGGATCATTATAAAATATATTTTTTTCTGCAAATTCATAAATTGAACTAGAAATTTCTAATGCATTAAACACATCTTGACTCAATTTCTCATTACTGTTTGCTAAATATTTTTTAATGTTATTTAATCCAAAAGGTAGTTCCCAATTAGTACCGTCAGAAAAATTTAAATGACTACCTGTATGAAGTTTTAATAGTTCTATTTCTGATATATTGAGATCTAAAAAAAGTTTGTTTAGTTCTTGTGGCAATGAGATAAGGGTCGGGCCAGTATCCCAACAAATTCCTTCCGCATTTTTATATTGAAACATTTTTCCCCCACATTTATCTGCAGATTCAAATATTTCAACATCAAAACCTTGTTTAACTAATAAATTTGCAACTGTTAAACCTGATACTCCGGCACCAATAACTGCAATTTTAATAGTTATCTCCTAATGATTTATATGTTTAGTAAGCAGCAAGTATTTAATAGCATAATGTTCTAAATTTATCAAGAATTGTCGGTTTGATATATTTAGAAACAGTTGGATATATTTTTTAATATTTTTATAAATTTTAATAAAATACAAAATCATCTCTGATTCTTGATTATTTTTCGAAAATAAATTATATTTGCCCGTTAAGTTGGCTTTATTCTTTTATGTTGATCATTAAAAAATAACTTATGGAGTAAAATGAGTCATTTAAAAAATTTAATAATTAATGGAGGAAACTCCTTAATTGGTAAGAAACTCGCAGAAATTGAAGAACATAAAACAAACGTTATTAAGATAGTAAGAAGTAACTCCGATTTAAATGAAAATACAAATAACTTATTTTTTGCTAATGCAATAGATTCAGATGAAATTAAAGAAACAATTCTTAAAATTCAAGAAAAATATCAAACTATAGATCAATATGTTCACCTAATAGGATCAATTGTCTTAAAACCATTACATAGTCAAACAAAAGAGGAATGGTTACAAACAATTGATCTTAATTTAAATAGCATTTTTTATGCTTTAAAATTCATTCTTCCAATAATGATTAAACAAAAAAAAGGACAGATAGTATTAGTATCATCTGTAGCAGCACAAATAGGTCTCATGAACCACGAAAGCATTTCTGCCGCAAAAGGAGGAGTGGAATCGCTTACCCGCTCTTTAGCAATTACATACTCAAATTATGGAATTAGAGTCAATTGCGTAAGTCCTTCATTGACAGATACAAAAATGGCAAAATTTTTAACTCAAAATGAAATTGCAGTTAAATCTACAGTATCACTCAACGCTATTAAAAGAATTGGCATACCAGAAGATATTGCACATGCGATTTCTTTCCTATTAAATGATAATAGTTCTTTCATTACGGGTCATGTTTTAAATGTTGATGGTGGACTTACCAAGATAAGAACACCTCCAAAAATATAAAGAAATATTATGACAAAACCTAAATTAGCGATTGCAGGTGCAAGTGGTTTTATTGGAAAAGCAGCTATTGATAGATTAGCTGATGAGTTTAATATTAAGGCACTTAGCCGAGTAGCTCCTTCAAATAAAAATTCATATAAAGAAAATGTACATTGGCATTCTTGTGATCTTTACAATTTAAAAGAAGCAGAAAATGCTTTTAAAGATTGTGATTATATTCTCTATCTAATTCATTCTATGAAAAAAGGAAATAGGCTAACTCAAAGCAGTTTTGATGATTTAGATTTAATAATTGCTGATAATGTAATGCGTTCAGCCAAAATTAATAAAGTAAAACAAATTATCTATGTTGGAGGTATTTTACCTGAAGTCAATTTAAATATTTCAAAACATTTAAAAAGTCGGAATGAAGTAGAAGTCGTACTATCTTGCTCAGGAATTCCACTAACAACAGTAAGAGCAGCAATAATTATAGGAGCTGAAAGCAGTTCATTTCAAATTTTATATCGTCTTATTAAAAGACTAAGAGTTATGATAACTCCAAAATGGACTAGGTCTTTATCACAACCAATTGATGTCCAAGATATTACAGAATTTATATATCATTGTATTGGGAATGAAGAAACTTTTAATAAAACAATTGATGTTCACGGCTCAGAATTATTATCTTATAATGAATTAATGACAAAAATTTCCAACATATTGAAACTTAAAAGAATTGCTTTAACAGTTCCTTTCTTTAGTTTAGGACTATCAAAATTTTGGTTACATTTGATCACAGGAATAGATTACTTTACTATTTCTCCACTTGTAGATAGCTTAAAGTATAACTTAATTGCTTCAAACTCTGTCTTATTTAATAAGTATATTCCAAATCCAGTTAGCTTAAATGACTCACTACAAAGGGCCATATCACAAGCAAAAAAATATGAAAAAGTAAAAGAAAAAAGTATAATATATGAAGAAAGTAAAGTGCGGACAGTTCAACGACTATATTTACCTATTGGCTGGGATGCTATCAAATTAGGAAGAGAGTATATAAATTGGTTACCAAAAATATTTTTTACAATAATTCGATCAAAAGTTAAAAATAATGTTGTTAGATTTTCATTTTTTAGTATAAATTTATTAACTCTTGAATTTTCTCAAGAGCGGAGCACTAAAGATCGACAGTTATTTTATATAAAAGGTGGGTTATTAGTCATTAAAAAAACATTCCCTCACGCAAGATTTGAATTTCGAATTAGTCCACATGAACAAACTGCTATAGCTGCAATACATGATTATTACCCTTCATTACCTTGGCCAATTTATAGAATTTTTCAAGCAAATATTCATAAATTTGTAATGTACTTATTCAATAGACACTTATTAAAAAATTCGAGCAAATTTAAATCATGAATGCCAGGATAGATTCAGAATATAAAAATTTAATAGTGGGATCTGGCGCTGCAGGAATTACAGTTGCAAAATTAATTTCTGTTACTTCTCATTCTAAAAATACAGCCCTTTTAGAACAGCACTATTCTCCTGGTGGATGCTCTAGTTTTTTTGCAAGAGGAGTTCCAAAAAGAGTTTACGATGTTGGCGCGACTCAAATGGTAGCCGTAACTGAAAACGACATCCACCATAAAATATTTACTCTTAATAATGATATGGAATATCCAAAATTAATTAAAATCAAAAAAATAGAATTCATATTTCCTTCAGAAGCAGTTCATTTAGCAATAAACGCTGATAACAGTATAAATGTTTTACAAGGAATTATTAATAAAGATGAAGAAATATATATCAATAATGTTTTAAATTATTCAAAAAAAATTGGGACAATTTTTTGGGATTTACTAAAGAAAATTCCAAAATTTCCAGTATTAAATATTTCTGAAATTCTCCATAATATAAAAATATTTGCTAAGTTGAAATTTAAACTTGAAATTTTACTTACAGTTTTTTTACCAACAAAGATTATTTGCTTTTTTCTTGGTAATAAAAAAAATTTTGTTTTTAGTAATAAAGTATTTAACTCTATACTTCTTGACACAGTTCAAAATACAATGGAAAAAATTCCTTGGTTATTTGGTTCATTAGGATTGAATATCATTAATAATGGAATTTATAGATATAAAGGTGGAATGAGAAGTTATTTTTATAACCTCAGTATGCAAATAAAAAAAAATAATATGAATATATTTTATCAAATAAAAGTTACAGAAATTCATGAGGAAAAAAATGGCTTTAAATTAAAGATATATGATAATAAAAACAAAATACATGAATATATAAATGTCACTGAAAATTTATTTCTAAATATTACTCTTTGGGATTTTTTAGAGTTATTTCAAGAAAACAATTATTATAAAAAGAAAATAAGTAGATTAACTAAAAAATTTAATTCTTGGCTTGCTTTTTCTTTATATGGGTATTTTGAAGAATCCACAGTGTTGGAAGAAGAAGCTAGATATATTCAATTATTTCCACCTAATGAAGAAATAACTGCATTAAAAAGCTCATTATACTTATCAATATATGAACCAAATAATAGTATTAGGTCTTTTACGGCTACTATTCATGTACATGCAAATTATGTACAAGATCATTTAAAAGATATTTACAAAGAAAAATTAATAGAGCGAATTGAAAAAAATCTCAATATTAAAGTAAAATCTCCAGAATTTTCTATGCATCATTCTTTTGCATATTATACTCAAAGATCCAAAGGAAGAGTAGGGGGATTAATAGTAAATTCTATAAATACCTTAATAAATCCTGTCCCTAACGTTTACACTCATCCAAATAAAAAGACCAAACTTTTTTTGATTGGTGATAACTATTTTCCTGGACAAGGTGTCATTTCATCTACTATTTGTGGAATTATTGCTTGGGAAAGAGCATTCAAAGGTAAATTTTCTAAATTATAAAACTATATTTTTAGTTTCTTTAAGATATTTTTTATTTTTAAATTTAATCGATAAAAATATTATTATTCTTGATATTATCGACATGAACATTAAAAAAACTGTAAGAGTCAAAAGCCATATAAATTTTACTTTAAATTCATTCTGATTCATAAAATATATAATTGTACTAAAAATAACAAAAAATGCTCCATATGCTAACAAAGATTTTTCTACTAAACTCAATAAGTTTTTTTTCAAAAATTCATGATATAAATTATAAACTCGAAGAATTGGTAGAAGAACTATAAAAATAAAAAAAGTATTTAAAATTACATTATATATACTTAGAATTTTATTAAAATAAATTAAGTATGAAATTATTTGAGAAATTACTAACCAAAATAAATCAAAACTAATCACACATACGAGTATTAACATTTTTGAGATTTTTAAATTTTTCTTGATCATTGTTTTCCAAGATACTTAAATTTTTTGTAAGTTCTAAGGCAAAAATTTTAACTTTTGAATTTTAAAAATAAAAAAAGGTGCACTAGAGCACCTAATTTAATGAATTTCGGCGTTAAAATAATTATTGATTTCTGTTATCATATCCTCGACGCTGAAAGCCTCCTCCGTCACGTTTATTATCTAATCTAGGTCTTGCTTCGTTTACAGTCAAAGGTCGTCCCATAAAAGGTTTACCATTAAGACTTTCAACAGCCTTTAAAGCATCGCCTTCTTCTTCCATTTCTACGAAACCAAATCCTTTACTGCTTCCAGTTTCACGATCTGTAACAACACGAGCACTAGTAACAACACCATACTGAATAAAAGCTTGTGAAAGCTCATTGTCAGTACAACTAAAAGGAAGATTTCCAACATATAACTTCTTAGCCATGAGACATGCCTCCAAGGAGCGTTCTCTAATACGAGAGAATCGACACATAAATCAATAATCACCTTGCAAGCAACTTAATTTCAGTTTTACTTCTAATTTCAAAACTGCAATTATGAATTGAGCTTGCTGGTGGAGAAATATTACAAATCAAATTTAAAAAAGTCAATCAGTTTCAATTAGATGTCCCTGGTAATCCAGAAAATTCTGGATATGAATCTAATAAATTCTCATTTTCCATTTGGGTAAGTTTAAAATTTACAATTCTAAAATTTGGATCATTTTCTCCTATCATACTTAGATATGTCTCCCATGACTTATAAGCAGATAAGTAATTTTTTCTCTTATTTTCTAAAAATCCATTTAAATAATAAAGAAAAGGAATGGATGGAAAATTAGTCATCGCAATCATTAGTACATCACTAGCTTCATCATATTGCCCACTTTGAATCAAACAATAAGCGTGATTGTGTGAGATATACGGATTATTTCTATTTTCTTCAAAAGCTTTTTTGAATGACGTGCATGCTGATAAATAATCTTTATCATCTTGATAAATAATTCCTTGCCAAAGTAACACATTGCTGTCTTTTGGAAACAAAGTATTTAAACGATTCACAATTTGTTTTGCTGAAATTAAATTACCCATTTCTCTTTCGGATTTTAATTGCAAAATATAAAGATGTAGCAAATCATTTGCACATTTATCTATGCCTTTGACCGCAACATCATAAGCAAGTTTATAGGCTTTTTTACTAAAATAGTATTCTCCTAAAGCTATATAAGCTGGGGTCCAATTATTTGAATTGATAATTAATTTTTCTAAAATTAGCAAAGTTTGCTTTTCTTCACCTGCTTGCATATACGCTAGAGATAGAACTAACATTGCTTCCCTAAATGGTGAAACAGAGTAATCCTCATCAAGAGTCTTTGTTCTTTGGCGTTCTAAAATATTTAATATATTTTTATTTTTTTCAATTGCTTTCTGATAATCACCCCTTTTAATATCAGCTAACGAACTTGCAATCACATCTATTGTACTAGGTATTGCCTTACTTAAAGTAGGATTATTTGAAACTATATCAAGAAAACTAGACTCTTTGTTACTATTCAGATAGTCAACAACCTCATTAGGAATATACTTTTTGCTTGCAGATAATCTCTGCTCCTTTGTTGTAGTTTCAGGATAGTAAAAAAAAGTCTGATAATTTGGCAAATTTAATAATTCTGAATCAAGTATAACTTCATTATTTGTAATTGTTTCACAGGAAGTCAAAATTAAGAAATTACATATACAGACAATATTTTTTATCTTCATTTTAACCTCCCAATTTCTATTTTGCTATTTAAGCTCATAGAATTTGGTAAATATTCTAAAATATCAAAGAAATTTTGTTTATCAGCTATTGATGCAGACAAGTTTACAGCAAATTTTCTCTTATCAAATCTTGAAATTAAAGCTGATAATTCAATATTTTCATCACTATTTATATTTTCTTTTGCATAAGAAAGAGATAAATATAAATATTTTTTTCCTTCATTCCTTAATTTATCTGTTTCAGCTAGGTACATATCTTTTTTGTCTTGAAATTTATATAATAAAGCATATGAATCACTTAATTTTAAACTCATTTTTCCATAAGTCAAATAAGTTTTTGTCAGAATATCATCAATATTATTCAATTTTTCTATGTATTTAATTCTATTTTCTATAAACTTTTTATTTTTTCCCATAGCAATTACCGCTTGATAATTATATGCATCAAAGTTTTTTTCATTTTCTCTTAAAAAATTAGAATAATCAAAATCATTTAGTACCAATATAGATTTTTTAAGATATAAATTTTTTGATTTAATATCTTCTATTTTCATAATATATTCTTTAATATATTTATCAAATTGATTTTCTGATGCATTCCTTGAATTATTAATATATAAATTCGATGTTAATAAACCTATATTTGCATTAATCAAAGAATATTTATTTAAGTTTTTTCTTTTAAGGATATTTTTAAAGATTTTACTAGCAACTTGATATTTTTTTTCTTTCAAGTAATTATATGCTGATTGCATTTCTGTTTCTTCATAATTTGAGTTCTTTTCATTACTTAATTTTTCAAGTAATGATAATTTTTCTAATAATTCGGGAATTTTTTCATCATCTTTTACCATTTGCAGAATGTCGATTGCTCTTTTTATAGCAAATATTTTTGAATTTATATCTGGAAAAGTATTTTTACTATTAGCACTTATAATATAATAATTTGCAGCACTTGAAAACTGAAGTAATGCATCAATAGCTCTTGCTTTCCAGTACATAATTTCATTAATTCTTATGTCATCTTTTCTATTAGCGATGAAATAACTAGCTACATTATTCACTTGTTCCCATTTTTGGAGAATTGCGAATTCTTTTATTGACTGCTCTAAAACTTCACCTGCATGGTCATTTGTATTATAATTTTTTCCCCATAATTCCAAAAATTTTGCAGAATTAAAAAGATCTCCTTTTTCTTTTATAAATTTTGCATATTCAATAGCTAATGCGTAATTAGTAATTTTAACCACAGACATAACTTGAGATGAAACAGAATATTCTTTAGCTATTTTTTCTAAAGAACCGGCTCCATCAGTTATGCTGGAATTTTCTATATTCATTTTCTTTAGTAAGTTAGCCAAATTTAAACTTACTCTATCTTTTTCTTCTTGTGCCTGTTCATTACTTTCTAAAGATGGTAAGGACAAAATTTTTTCATATTTAATTTTTGCAGTTTCATAGTCGCTAAGTATTTCACAACGCTTAGCAAATTCAAATAAGAAATTTCTAGCAATTGAATAAAGTGGAAAATGAGCTATAAAACCATCAACAGATTTTTCATATTTTTCAAATTCAACCGATTTAACATTTGTAACTTCAGAACTCTGTTCTTTACCTATGTTTACTAATTGAAACCAAGAAAGTTTTAAACTAAATTCATCCAACGGGTACTTTAAACTTTCTTCGGTAGCTAGCCAAGCTTCATTATAATCCTTCGCCATAAACAAAGCATTACCATATGATTGAAATAATACACCTCTTAGATCTTCTGAAAAGTTTTCAATTATTCTTGAATGATAAATTTGTGCGCTCTTTAAAAATTCACTTCTAGATTTTGTTGCTAATCCAAGATTAAAATAATATTGACCTGCTTGAAGTGATAAATTTTCAATCATTTCTTTTCTATTTTCTTCTTCTGATTCGGATAATTTAAATCTACTTTTCCATAATGAATCTTTTGCAATAAATGCAGTTCCATAATAAGCTAGTTCGTTATACTTATTTAAATTCTCAGCTTTTGCTAATGCTACTAATCTACTTTTAATAAAATCGGGCAAAAGCCTTGAAGAAAAAAAATCTCTTTCAATTTCCTTTGCAATGTTTTCAACTTCATTTGGATATCCTGCTGCAGTGAAGTAATAAAAGGAACTTATTATTATCTTTTTTCCAAAATCTCCTGCTGATTTATCTTTAGAAAGCTTCAAATAATTTTCTTTTTTCTTTGACTCAAACATTGATAACGCACCAACTCTAATTACATCATCAAAGACTTTTTTTGCAATTAAATTTTCGTATTGTCCCTTTTCTCGTGCAAATTCTTGAGTAAAGTTGAAAGCCAAGTCATATTCAGCATTTCTATAAGAAGACCAAATTAATCTTAATTTTATTTCTGCTAGTAACAAAGAATATTTATTTTCAGAGTATGCAATAAAGCTTTGACTAAAATCTAATCCTTTAGAATAAGCGGTTTTTGCTTCTTGAAAATGAAATGTTTCAAATTCACTATCACCTAAGCCAATATAAGCTCGAATAATTTCTTCTCTAAATTCACTTTTATCAAGTTCTTTCGTTATTATACTTATGTAGTAATTTTTTGCTTCTAAAAATCTCTCGGATATTAAAGCAAGATCTCCTGCTAATAAATTCATTCTTATATATAGCTTAATATTTTCTTTATAATTTTTTAATTCTTTGAGTCCATCATCAATTAAAAATCTGGCTTTTTCAGCATCAATCTGTTTATTAACATACGAATATAATGCTAATTTAAAGCATGCTTCAGCATATGTTTGATTATTATTTTTTTCATTTATAACTTCGTTTAATTTTATTATTTCATTTTTTATTTCTTCATCGATTATTTTATTATTTTCATCTTTTTTTTCATTATCTAAATTATTATATTTCTTTCTAATATCTTCAGTATGTCTTTGAAATTCTGTCTTCCAAGTATTAAAATGTAATTCAAATAAATCACGGTAAATATTATTTAATTGTCTGTCATTTTTAAAATTTATCTCATCTGAGAGCGTATATAAAAATGGTTCTGCATTAAACTTTGGAATAAATAAATCTTCTGCTTTTATTGGGAAAAATAAAAATATGTTTAAAATTATAAATGATTTAAAAATATTCATCTCATTAAATCCATTTGCACTGATTTTATCAAAGTATCTATCCAAATTTCTCTTTGTTCTGCTGCTTCTTTAATTTTCTCATTATTATCTTTTGCTAATGAAACATTTTCTTCTGAATAGTTAGCTAATGCAATGTTAATGTAATCTTTAAATTGTTTTATTCGTGGAAAAAGTAAATTAGCTAACTCAATAGAAATTGAATTATACTCTCTTATAATTTTTTTACTTAAATCTACATTCTCTTTTTCTGTTTTTAATAAGTGATTATTTATTTCATTTATCATTTCTAAAACTTCTTTTCTCTCATAAATAATTCTATCTTTTACTTGATTTATTGCTATTTCCAATTGTTTTAAAGTTGCAAATAAGCTCAACCAAGTATTTCTAGTTGCCTCTTCTATTTCAATTTCACCGATTGAATAAGATCTTACCTTATTTTTTTGGTGCAATGAATATATTGATTTAAAGGTATCATCTAAAGAAGAAAATTTTTTCTCAAATAGTAAATTAGCTGTTGGCTTTAAGCTCCTAGAAATTTGAAATATTCTTTCTTCAATCGTATTTTTTAAAAGTTCCTCTTCCATTTTATAGACGGAATACGTTGCAAATGATTTTTCTAGTATCTCAATATCTTCAAGCTGAACTTTTTCAGGTATTTTATTATTGTTTAATGTAAATAAAAATTTTAACCCTGATAATTCAGCATTCAAGTTATTTATATTGCTATTTAATATTTTTAATGAATTTGGGAATTTTGGAGAAAAAACTTTATCTTCTATTTCTCTTTTTAATTTATATTTACTAATCTCATCATTAATTGATGATAACCTTTTCAGTAGTTCATACCTATTGTTAATTGCAAATTTATTTCCAGATTTTTCATTGTCCCATAATTGAAATTCAAGAATATCTAAATTTAATACAAGCTCTTTAAATGAATCAAGGATTGAATCAACTTTTGTTAAAGAAGAAATCGCTCTTGCCTCAAGAATTCCACTATAGGCCAAGTCATTCACATTAATTGCATTTGCTAAATCAGAACGAATGTATTTTAACTCATTTTCTAAATTATAATACGCCCTTCTAAATGATGACGCCGTAGTTACAAGTTTAGTCTCAATACCGTATTCCTCAGCTAAACTTGATAATGCGAGAATATTCTCTATCTGTTCATTGTTACTATCTGTATTTTTTTTCTTAATTTTTTCTAAAAACTCCAAATCAGCTAATACATCACCATATAATTCTAGTAATAATAATTTAGAATCATTATTTTTTACTTCTTTTTTTGATAGTATTTTTGCAAGAATAAATTTTGATAATCTCATTTTATTCGATCTATTCTGAGGATTATCTTCGAAAATTATATTTAGATCACCAGAAATTTTCTCAATAGATTTTTTATACTCAATGGCACTTTCTTTGAATTTTTTTTGTAAATATAAAACATGTGAAAATTCTAATTGAACTTTTAATTTTTCTTGAACATCTATTTTATACCCAGTAACATTTTCTTCATCTAACACATCTCTATACCAATTCTCTGAAGCAAGTAAATTAAACATAGAAGCATGAAATCTAGCTAAACAAATTCTTGCAAGCACTTTAGTTGTTTCATCTGTTTCAAAATATTTTACATTTTCACCATACCCTTTAAAATCACCAGAAAGATATCGAATAAGCGACAATGCTTCTTCTTTCCTCTCTTTTTCATAAAGAAGTAAAGCTAGGACAAGATAAGATCTGCCAATTAGACTATTTCCTACTTTTGTATGACTAATTGCTTCTTGCAAATATTTTATTGCAAATGAATTATCTGAATATATTTGTCTATAACATAAAGCAATATATGCTGAACTCAAAACCATAAACTTAGAATCATTTTTTACTATTGGGGAGTTAGACCATATTATAAGTTTTTCTTTAAAACTGTCATAATCTTTATTTTTATTTAAAATCATTGCTTCATTAATAAATTCATTTGAACAAGCTAATTTAAACTTATCTGGAAATAGATTTTCTTCAGAACCTCCAATATAAAGCATTTTTATACATATTTCCGTTGATTTATTATGATTTTTTAGAATTCTATTGGATTGAAAGAGTATTTTATATGCCCATGAAATATAATTTCTATTTCTAGGGTCAATGTTTTTTAATTCTCTTTCAATTATTTCTATTGCTGCTAAGTAGTCTCCTAGATACATGTGATCTTGTGCTTTAATTAAATTTAATTTAACTCTAATAGGATCATTACTTAAACCAAGAGGTGTTTTTTCTTTTTTGTAATGTTTAGAATTTGGGTCATAAACATTTGACAGATAAGAAATACCTAAAATACTGCTCCGCAGAATTTCTAGTTTTGTATTAACTGTCTGAATATAATTCCATTGTTTTACTCTTATAGTTTCATTGTCTTGAAAAATATTTTTTTCCGAATCACTTAATTCAATTGAAAATGCATTTAATTTAAATAGAAAAAAAATAATGAATATTTTAATTATTTTTTTCATTATTAATTTCCTTTTTGTTCTTCATCCTCAGTTATTAGTTCAGGTAGTTTTGTTATACTATTTTGTCTTAAAACAATTTTTATATCATGAATTGGGGAACTTAAAGATCCTATAATTTCTATTTCTTTTTCGACTTTCCATTTTCCTTGAGGCAATACATAAGGCCAATTATTATTAAACTGACCAACTATTCCATATACTTTTATCTTATATGTCCCTAATGGTAGAGGACCGCTAAATATTGGCAAAAATATTTTTTTATCAAAAAAAATTGGTTTGTTGTAATGTATTAGTGAAATGTTATTTATAGTTGCTGATAGTTCAATTACGCCAAATTGTGGTAATTCTCTTTCACTATTTTTTGATATTACTTCTACTTTAAGTTCTATTCTATCTTTATATTTTGCAATGAGTAAATCTTGCAAAGTTAAAACTTTTGATCGCATCTTTTTATTTTGTTCTTGTAATTGAGAAATTTTATTAGCTATTTCATCTGCATTAGATAAGTCATTATTATCACTAATAATCAAAAATGGGTCAGGAGGTAAATAATTTGTTTCAGCAAATACTTCCTCTTTTAGAATTAGAGGAAACAAAGAAAATATTAATAGATATAGTATTGTTTTACGCATACAAACCTCAATAATTAAATTTTGTCATTAATTAATACATGAGGTTTGATAAATTCTGCTTATTGTGTTTTAAATTTGACTACTTTATAACATTTTGATTCTATAACTCATTGGATTTTCACTGTTTTGAGAAAATTCATGAATTTGTCTAGCTAATTCTTCAACAGACTTACTACGCATTGAAAGTCGCCAAAAATGATGCCCAAATTGGAACCAACGTGCACCTGTTGCTACAAAGAAACGAAATTTTTCTAAAATATATTCTTCATCATCAAAGTATTCTTGAAAAATTTTCAAAAGTAACAAACAAGCATTTATATATTCTTTGCCTTCTTCTGTTGGTGTCTTAGGTGATAATTGCCCAATGAATGCGTCTGGAGGATTTTCATTACCTAGCATTTCAGCAATTTGCCAAATAATCCAAGGTCTTGCTACAGCTGCGCGCGCTATCATAGCTCCATCAATTTTTAAAGAATTTAGCAGATACAAAGCGTCTTCTGCTGTCTGAATATCTCCATTTGCGACAACTGGAATATTTAAATTATTCCTTACTTTTGCAACCAAATCCCAATTCGCTGAACCACTATGTTTTTGTGCTCTAGTTCTGGCATGAATAGTGATAAAATCAGCACCTGCATTTTGAAGTTCAGTTGTAAAATCTAATAAATAATCAAAGTTCTCTTCGTCAGAAACACCTCCTCTAAGTTTAACACTTACTGGTTTATCTGTAGAGTTCTTTACAATTTTCACAATATCAGAAGCATATTTTTTATCACCCATGAGTCTCACACCCCAATTATGTTTTAAAGTATGAGAAACTGGGCAGCCCATATTTATGTCAAATCCCCATGGGTTTTTCAAAGATAACTTTTCTATACTAGGCTTTATAAATTTTTCTTCGTTACCTAAAATTTGCGGGATATAGTAACTTTCGTTCCTACCTGTTCTAAGTTCATTAGTAGAATCCAATTTTTCATTTGGAATTCTTCTTGTTGAAAGCATTTCAGTAAATCGTAGCACATTAATATTTTTTGGAGTATAAAAATGAATCAACTCGCGAAATGCTAAATGCGACAAACCAACCATTGGCGCAATTAAAAAGGGAAAATCAATGCCCAATTTCAACATTCTAGAATGATTAAAATATTTATTTTTTTGGTCACTAATCATAGAATCTCCAAATTCAATTCAGAGCCTTTTCATAGCGAGAATTTATAGGAAATAAAAGCAATAATTTAAAATTGTGCCCCTACATTAAAGTGGATAGCACCTCTAAACTTTAAATAGCCAGTAAGAAAAGAATCTTGAATTCTACTAACACACTTAGGTGGCGTATTTGAAGATAAAGCTTGTGCAGGGGTTACGCACTCAGGGTCCGAAGAAGGATCTTTTAAAGGATATCCATAATCTAATCTTATAGTAACGTAATTACCGACAATCATTCTTAGGCCAATCCCTGTTGAAATATAGGCTTGTTGCCAATATTGTTCTAAAAAATTAGTGTCTTGCAAACGTACTGGACTAGGTGCTATTAATGCGGCATTATCAGGAACGCATTGATTATTAGAAGGCAAAGCACTAGCAACTTTAGAGTTTATAATTGAGTTAATTTGATTTGTTTCTTGCTGGGTAAAATAATTTGTTGCTGAATCTACAAATAAAACCATACCGAAAAAGTCATTAAATCTATATCTTGTTTCAGCTTTTAAATACATTAGGTTTGTTGCACCAAGAGAAGCAAGTTGTGTATTACAATTTGCAACTCCATTGTTTTGATAATGAATCCACAATAACGGTCCTGGGGCAGTATTTCCATATGTCTCTGGAAATCCTCTCACTAAAGCTGACTCTGTTAAAGTTGCACGTCTGGAAGCTGGAGGTGTTACCGTTTGTCCATCTTCGTTAACGGTATCTATAATAAACTTACCGCCTAAAGAAATTCCTGCGCTTAATTTTTTATATATTGGAAAAAAAGTATCATAGGAAAAACCAAAACGATTGAATTGAACCTGCGATCCCAAACCAAATCGGGCAAAACCATATTGAAAATTTAATAGAGATCCCGAAGTGGGCCAAGCCTCATTATTTCTAGTATCTAAAGTTAAACTTGAAACAAGTTCCTTTACAGTAACAGAGGGACTGTCTAATGTTTGCACAATAGCACTTTCTGAGCTCGTAGATTGCGATTTTTCATAAACTAAAGACTGCCTAAAATTCCAATTCAAATCAAAATATGACGGTTTCCAATCACCAGCCAAAGTAGCAGTATAATATTCTCTATTAGTTAAAGTTTCAGCTGCCACTTGGTAACCAAATGTTGTACTCATATCAATCGGTGTTACTATTGGCCCCAATTTAAACAAAGATTCGGAAAGACCTAAACTTATATTTCGTCCTAATATTTGCTGCGTTTCACTTGAAGCAAAGGTTTGTTGTTGCTTTTCTTGTGAAACAGAAGCATTAGAAAAAAAACGTAATCCATCATCATTTAGTTTATTTAAAGTAAAATCCAATGCAAATATATATCCACGAAATGTCGAATATTGAGGTGATAATCCTAAAGAAAAACCTGTTTTTAATCTGGCATGAATAATAATGTCTATTCTTGTTTCTTTCCGTTCAAGTGCAGAAATATCTAAAGCTTCAACATAAATTGATGAAAATAAATCATGTTTAAGTAAACGAATTCTTGCGTTATCAAAACTATCTTGAGAAAAAATGTCTCCTGAATCTAAATTAGAAGCAGAAATAATAGCACTATCTTTTCCAACTATATCACTATCGACAAATATCTTCCTAATTCTTACTACTTGTCCAGGATAAACCGTTAATTTTAAATTTACTTTTTTGATATCTACCTGATTTGAAATAATTTCTTGATTAATTAAAATTTGATTATAAAGATAACCTTTAACCAATAATTGTCTTCTATATTCATCAACTAATGCTTTTCTTTTCATTGTACTTATAGCAGAGTTTAATTCTAAAATTGAATTAATTTTTGCCTGATCAATTTTAAAATCTGGAGGTAACCCTTCCAAAATTAATTGATTTAAAATATATTTTGCACCTCTATCAATACGAAAAATGATATCCATTTCAGACTTATCCTGTGATGGAATAAAGTCTGGGGCTGCGACTTGAACATCAGCAAATCCTTCTTCTAAATAGAGATTTTTCAGCTTATCACGATAAGTCCCTATATTATCTTTAGAAAAAGGTATTCCAGTTGAGAAGAAAGTTTTTTTTAATCCAATATATTCTAGAACGTCATCTTCACTTTGTGGTAAATGTCCAATAAATGTAACTTTCCCAATTTTAACTAATGGCCCTTTTTTTACTAAAAATTTTAAAACAGTATTTCCTTTGCTATCAATTACTCTTTCCGGTTCTGATACAACAGGAAATGCATAACCTTCTTTTTGATAAAAAGTAGTTAAATTAGAAACTAAATCACTATCTGTCATCAAAATAATATCTGAATAAGTTAAACTTTGCTTTGATTGAAGAAAATCTTGCAATAAAACGCCCGTTTCTTGATCATAAATTTGAAATGTAGTTCTTGGGCCCTTATCAATCTCTAATGATAATTTAGCACTTTCCTTAGTTGCAGAATATGAAATATTTTTTAAATCAACTTTAGCTTGCAAATAACCTTGTTCTAAATAATTTTCTTTAGTCAAATCTAAAGTTTCTTTAATTACTTTTAAATCACAAAGAGTTCCAGTTTCTATAGGCGCTGTAATAAAATTTAATATATTTGCATAAGAATCTTCAATAACCACTTGATCTATACGGCAAGGATTATTTTTTTCAACATCAAATACAACCTGAACATAATCACTAGAGATTTCATTAACTTTTGTTGATATTATTTTAGCATTTAAAAACCCATGTTCATATAAATTTTTCCGAATTTTTTCTGCATCAGAATTTAATATAGATTCGTTAAAAGGCTGCCCTCTTTGACTAGTAATAATTCTTAAGTATTCTGATAATTCAGAAGAATTTAAACCATTAATTATTATTTCTTGAATTCTTTTAATTGTGGTTGCTTTTGTAATGAAAATAATTTCATTATTTTTTGTAATAAATTTTTCAACTTCTACATTCTGATATAATTTTGTTTCAATCAACTCAGAAATAATAGCGTCATCTAACTCACTTAATGGTACGGATGACAAAGTTACAAGTATATCTGAATAAAAATTCACTTCTTTTCCATCGACAAATAAGTGCAGTTCAACAGATCGCGGAGCGACTGATGGATCAAGCAACCTATACTTATTTATTTGTCCAAAAACTGTAAAAGAAATAAAACTAAACAATACAAAGAAAATTATTTTAATAAACTTATTGACTTCCAAATCTAAACCTCAGCCCACCAGTGTAATCACTCAATGATTGTTGTTGTGTGGAGGACGTAGATGAGTTTGTAATAGAATACGAACTAAACAAACTAATAACATCATTTAAAAAGTAATCAGCTGTAAATGACGGTGAAGCACCTGCATCTCCAGATTGTCCTTGGTAGCTTACACCTAAATTAAATCTTTCTGCAACGGAGCGACTCGCTGTTACTCTCCAACTGTATTGCCCATTTTGCGAAGTAGGAACCACATTAACATTATCAAAAAGACCTGCTGTTACTGTATTTACTGTAGAATTTAAAACTCCTAAACCTGGAGTACTATCTCCAAACGAAAAAAATACATTTGTGGAAGCAGAAAGTAAGTTTGCACTTGAGCTTTGAGCTGGAATTTGTCCAGTTGATATAATTGAAATAATATCAAATTCTGTCATTCTATCACCGTTTGGTAAATTTGGAGGAATAATACTTAAGTCTATTTTGGGTCGACTAAACCTTCCATTTAAATTGGCAAAAATTGTATAAGAAGCGACTCTTGCTTCCATTTGAACGTCAATATTTGGATCATATTTCTGAAGTTCAATGAAATTAAAATCAGCTCGCTTAACTTCAAATCTACTTTTCAACAAAAATAAATTTGCTCTATCAGTTGTTAAATTTCCAATTAAAACTGGATTTGTTGTATCACCAGCAATATGCAGAGTTGGAGAAGTAGAGAATTTACCTCTAACACATTGCGTTTGTACCACTAATGAGTTTAGAGCTTGAAGGTTGATATTAAGATTTGCAATAGGAATGGATGTTCCTTGTGTAGTATTCAAACTAGAATTCTGTAAATTTAATTGTTTAGTTATTTCATCACATCCAATATCTTTAAAAATACGAAATTTACTAATAGTAACATCCCCTGCAATATTGTACGGCATTGAGTTGCCAGAAATTGAAATTCCAGCATCAAAAGTAGTATCAATTAATTGAATTATTGGTACAGGTATTCTTAAATCTACATTTTGTGCTGATAATTTGAAAAATAAATCTGGAGGTTGAGGATTTTCGCTGAATAATTTTGAAAAATCTATACTTCCAGCACCACTTATATAACCAGCACCTTTTTCTGCATAAAATGAATTTAGTTCTAATTTATTCCCATTAAATTCAAATTTTCCAAATAAATTTGTAAATGCGGGTTGATAATTCTTTAAAAATAAAGTTTTTGCATCAAGCACTAATGAACCAGATGTTGTTAAGTCAGACAAATATCCGTCTAAAATAAACTGTCCTTTAAGATTTCCTTCTGATGAGCCAAAATCATCGTGTAATTGATCAATTTTATTAAGATTAGCATCAATATTTAATGATGTATTTAAATATTTATTTTCCAAATTAAATTTCGAATTACCAATTTCAATCTTACCAATTTGTCCCGTCATTTGAAATGCATTCAAATCAATAATTTTACCATTAAAATTTATTAAACTTGCTGTATTGATATCCATCAGCATTCTTCCAACTTGTACATGGCCAGAATCAAGCGTTCCCTTTCCTGTCCATTTTTGATACCAACTATTATTTTTAAATTGATCAAATCCCATTGGACCCTGAAAACTAAAAGAACCATTAAATTGTGAAAATAAATTATAATTAGTTTTAACATTATCAGATAATAGATTTGTAGCGTCAAAATTAGATAACTTAACAAATAATATAGTGTTTTGTTCTACATTTCTTGGGATCAAGTAATTTCCAAGAATTTGATTATTATAAAGAGAAAAATCAATTGAAAAATTATTATCTAGTTTCTGTTTTCCTAACAAACTAATATCTCCAAACCAACTATTATTCATAGAAAAATCAGATGCTAATAACTTAAAATTTCCTTCTAATTCATTCCATTTTCCACCCATTTCAAGATTTGCATTTAATTTTCCTGATAATTTATTATCAGGTGTAGAGAACACTGAAATAGGAAAATTATTAACTTTCCCTTTAAATCCTGAATAATCAAATGAAAAATTATTCAATTCAAAAAATGCAAAAGAAGCTCCTTTACTAGGTGAATTTTTATCAGGAGATTTATCTTGTATATTATTAAGTAGAAAAACAGAATTTGCACAAATACCTACTTTACAATTTAAAATTACTTTTGAATCATTTACTTTACCATTTAGAAAATCTAAATCTTCTATATTTGAACTCAACTTTAATGACCATGTAGATGGATGCATTATTAGACCAGATAATGATGCAGAAAATTTCTTTATTTTCCCATTAGTCGAATAAAAAATGGGTTTAATCCAAAATTTATTTGCTTCAATAATAGAATTTAGATTTAAATTCTCACCAGACGCTTCTATTTTTGAATTTAGATTTTTATATTCTACATTTACTGAATTCAATTTTAAGATAGAATCTTCATTAGTAATTTTATTTTTAAAATTTACAAAAGCATTTTTTGTCCAAATACCATTATTATCTAAACCTATCTCTCCAGCATAATTATTAAATTCAACTCCAAACATTTCAGCGTTATTTGCATTTGCGGTTCCATTAAATACAACATTTGTTGAACCTGATTCAACTTTAATTATACCGGTAAAATCACCAATACCTTGAGTTTTAAATTTTAAAAAATAATCTAAAATATTTAAATTTAAGCCTTTACCAGAAATTGAAGCGTTAGCTGAAATACCTTTGGGTGGGGTAAAATCTATAAATGCTTTAGTAATTTTAACACTACCAGAGTTATCATTAACTTTCTTTGCAATAGTAGCGTGTGTATTATCTAGAATTAAACCTAAAACTGAAGCTCCTAAATCAAGATCAAAATCGATTGTTGGAAGTGGGGGCCTTTCTTTATTATCAGTAAAAGTTGTTACTAACATATTTCTCGCACTTCCAGAACCTTTTGCATTTAATTCAAAAACTTTTTTTTCATTTGGGCTAATAATTTTACCAGTTACTAACATTTTGTCAGAATAAATACCAAAATCAACAGGTGTAAAAGAAGCACCTAATCCATTTAATAATTCAGCAAAGCTTAAATTTTCAATTTGTGCTTCATTTTCAAATTCAAATGAATCAAATAATTTAAATTGTCCTTGAGAATATATACTTCCGTTTTTATAAGTTTTTATTTTAGCATTCGAATAAAAAATACTTCTATCTTTGAAATGCAAATCTGAACTACCATTATAAATATCAAATTGCATTAATTTAAAATGATTCCAATCCACTCTTCCATCAAAAATAGGTTCATCTAGTAATGTTTTTCCAGAAACAACCGCTCCAGACAAAATCGCTTCACCTTTAGCTTCCATTTCTAACAAATGAAATACATTTTTAGCATTTAATTTTAATGATTTGATATTTGCAATATAAGTTGAATGCATTATATCTGTTGATAAATGACCTCTAATATCTGTAATTAATTCTGCTAAATTACTTTTAAATTCAAAACTATCAGAATAAACACTTCCATCAATCCCTACAAATAAGGTACTTTCTAAATGATTTATATATACTTTATCAATTAAAAAAGGAAAAGCCAATGTTGTATCGGTAATTAATAAATTATTTTTTAGAACCGGTACTCCATTTTTATTAAATTCTTTTTCAATTTCAATATGTGAAAGTATAACTTTTTGATAGTTATTATTTGTTTCTTTTCCTATAATAAAATTTAAATTAATTCCTTCAATTGAAAATGGAATTTTAGAAATATTTTCTTGTAATATTTTTGGAATATTTATTGGCTCATTATCATCTTCAAACTGAAGAAAATCTGGTAGAATTAATTTATTTTTATCATCATAACCTAATTGAATTCCACCTCCTCTTAATGTAATTTTTTTTATTACAGGCGTTCTTCGAAAATAAGAAGCTAAAATATCAAAAGAAATAGTTAATTGATTCAAGCCAAAATTAAAATTACCTAATTGATTTGGGGCTTCAATATTTCTTTTAACTTCTTTTATATATACTTCATTTAAATTAAGTGAACCAGAGAAAAAGTTTAAACTTAATAAACCCAAGCTTAACTTTAACTTACTCTTTTCTAAGTAATTAACATTAATATATTCAACAATAGCATGCTGAATAGTTTGACTATTTAGAATAAAAAAAACTAAAGCATTCAATGCTACAAACGTCACAACAACAAACAATAGTAATCTTTTTAAAAACTTAATCACTAAATTCATTCCTATATTGGAAGCAAATTACCTTTTTTATGTTAACATTCAGTCACAAAAAGTGCCATTGAGTTTTGACCAAATGCTTACTCTTTGTTATGGACTACCCACCATATTCTGTCGAGGAGGTTACTTAACATGGGATGGCTATCGCGCGAACCAGCAAAACTTCAAGATGTGTCAGAAAAAAAATCATTACCTAGTGGGGTCTGGGAAAAATGTCCTTCCTGCTCAGAAATAGTTCTTATATCAGATCTTGAAGAAAACCACCTTGTTTGTCCAACTTGCAACTATCACCATCGGTTACCTGGCGAACAGCGTATTGAACTTCTTATTGACAATAATACTTTTTTTGAATGGGATCACACATTATGCAGTAATGACCCGTTACAATCAGATGATGGCCGTCCTTATAAAGATCGGCTAAAAAATATGATCAAAAAAACATCTAAATACGATGCCGTAATAACTGGAGCAGGTCTTTTAAATAATAGACCAGTTGCTTTAGGTGTACTTGATTTCTTTTGGATGGGTGGAAGCATGGGTTCGGTTGTCGGCGAAAGAATAAATCGAATGTTTGCTAGAGCAAGAAGAAATAATATGCCTGTTATTCTAGTTAGTAGTAGTGGTGGTGCTAGAATGCAAGAAGGGTTACTATCTTTAATGCAAATGGCAAAAACTTCAGCTGCAATAGCCTTACATCGCGAAGCAAGTCTCCCTTTTATTAGTATTATGTGCGATCCAACCACAGGCGGTGTTGCTGCCAGTTTCGCAATGCTTGGTGACATTAATTACGCTGAACCCAAATCAACTATAGGTTTTGCAGGGAGAAGAGTAATTGAAAATATCATCAGACAAAAGTTACCTGATAATTTTCAAACAGCAGAATTTTGTTTTGAGCATGGTGTTTTAGATAAAATTGTCAAAAGACAAGAAATGAAAGAAATTCTTGCGAGAACTTTAAATATTTTATGTGAGCCATTGCCAAAAAATAAACAAAAAAATTAAAATGGTTTCATTTTTATGAAATATACATTGCCAAAATTTATTCCCCAACAAGTAAATCCCTTGCTTGAACCGTACTTTGAAAAGACAAGGGGTAAAATGAAACCCGGTTCACATCGTTTGCACTTGCTCCTAAAAAATTATTTGAAAGACGATATCCTTCAGATACCATCAGTTCTTGTTGGCGGCAGCAATGGCAAAGGTACAACCTGTGCTTTTATAGAAAGTATTTTAAGATCGCACGATATAAAAACTGGTCTTTACACATCACCGCACTTAATACATCCAAATGAAAGAATTAGAATAAATGGAGTACCCCTCTCAGAAGATACTTTTGAAAAAAATTTACTAATAATAATCACAGAAGCTCAGAATACGTTGCCTGATGCTAGTTTATTTGAAATTCTAACAGCTGCTGCTTTATATACTTTTAAAGAAGAAAAAATAGATTTTTTAATCTGCGAAGTAGGTCTAGGAGGATTGTTAGATAGTACAAACTGCATAGCTCCTTTGGTTAGTATATTAACTTCAGTTAGCCTAGAACATACTGATATTTTAGGAGATACTGAAGAACAAATTGCAATAGACAAGGCGTTTATTTCTAGAAGAAATAAACCCATAATTTTAGGAGATTTAAATCAGTCTGCAATATCTGGTGCACTGAAAACAATACAGCTTACTGGAGCTGTTCCTAAATTCTTCGATACTATGTTATATGAAAAATTTAGCCAGGTTTTTTCCCAAATTAAATTAAATAACAATTCTGAATTTTCTTTTGCTAATCTTAATATTTCTAATTTAAATACAGCTCTGCTTGCAATCCAAGAAATAGAAGTAGAAATGCAAAATCAATTTAATACAAAATTAAATTTAAATATTGAAAAGACTCTTACAGGAATAAAAAAGACTCAATGGCCTGGCAGATTTGACATTCGCCAAATTGAAAATAGAACTATTATTTTTGATGCATCGCATAATCCCGATGGTTTTGAATTCTTTTTACGTGAATACAAAAGTTCCAATTTTTCTAATAAACGTTGTACATTAGTTTTTGCAAGCTTGAGTGATAAAGATTGGAGAAAAACATTAAGAAAAATTCCTGAAATAGCTCATACCATTTATATTACAGAAATGGATTCGCCTAGAGCTGAATTATCTAAAAATATTTTAGAATATTTCAACAAGTTAAAAATAGAGAATCAATCTCAACATTTTGATATTTTCTGTTATGATAAATACGAAATTGCATTAGAAGCTGCAATGAATCAAAATATTAATGATCCTATTGTTATTACTGGTTCTATAGCTTTTATTGGTTTAGTAATGGAACGATTAGGTCTTTCCTTCTTATCGGGGAATTGAGTGATTAAAAAACTTTATCCATGTTTAAAAAAATTTCTTTTGCCCTATATCTTCTTTTTTTTATTGAATGTTGAAAAATCTTTTGCCCAAGAATTTCTTAATAATAGTCTTATTCCAAATTTAGTTTTTTATGATGCAAATTCTATAAGTATCAATAAAAATAATGAAGCTTTTGAACTAAATGGTAATGCTATTATTTTAATTGGAAATATATATATTTCTGCTAATAATATTATTTTACAGAAAAAAGTTGGACTTGTTTCTGCTGAAGGAAATGTTAACTTAATAAGTAATAAGCAAAAAGCTATAGCATCGAGAATTATAATTGATCTCTATACAAAACAACTGCGAATGGATGATGCTAAAATTATTTCAGACCCTAAAGAAACAGATGAAAAATTTTCTGAAGTTACTTTAGGAATTTCTAAAGCAGAATTAGCTTATGAAGCAGCCAAGGATAATCGTACAAAAGAAATTGAAAATGAATTAAAAGAACTTCGAGAAGAGTACGCTAGAATTCAAAATTTAAAAAAATTTAAAAAATATAACGACGATAATTATTCAGAGAGAATAAAAGAAATTACTTCAAAGTATGCTCGTCTTTTAGCTCGTTTAACTCGAACTCAATTTCAACCAAACGCTTTTTTGGAAAAACTCTCCCAAAAAGATAAAGAAAAATTACTTGATAGAAGATCTGCAGTAGAAAAATTCAAGACTGAAAATCCAGAAATAGTACAGAAAATTGCAAATTTCTCATCTATTAACGGATATGTAAAAATAGCTGCTTCACAAATTATTCAAAAAGATAATAACACTCTTATTTTAAATAATTCAATTATCACTCCTTGTAATTGTAGTCCGTTAAACGAACCTCCCATTTATGGATTTAGTTCTGAAAATGCAAAAATAGAAATGGATAATTACATTACTATGCGTGATGTAACGGTAGACTTTTTTACAGTTCCTGTTTTTTATTCTCCTTGGTTAAAATTTCCAATAAAAAATAAAAGAGAATCAGGTTTCCTAACTCCAAGCTCTTACACCAGTACAAATGCAGGTTCTGCAACAGTAATTCCGTATTTTATTGTTTTGGGACCTTATGCTGATAGTACAATAACTTATGAGTACTTTTCTGGAAGGGGTTCACAATTTTCTGGTGAATTTCGTTTTCAAATTGATCGTGATAGTCAATTTAAGACTGAAGGAAAATTTATTAAGGATAAAACATATCTAAATGATTACAACTCAAATTCACAAAAAATAGATACAGCTATAGCACAATCAACTTCACAGAATGATATAAATACCTATAATAGCTATAGGGGTTCAAATAATCAAAATAGATGGTATACAGATTCTTCTGTTAATTTACCTCTAACTTCATCTGGTTCATTAAAATCAAATTATGAAGATGTGAGCGATAATCTTTACCTATCAGATTACTCAAATAATAATTCTAATATCAATCCAACAGCTGCAGTCTTTGGTGATACATCTCCTGCATCAAGAAGATTTTTAAATCAAGATGTTTCAACTGAATATTATGGTGATAATTTTATATTGTCTTTAAAAATACAATCAAATAAAGACTTATTTTCTGCTAATTCGGGTAGTACGCCTTATAAATCACCAAAGTTTGAATTTGACTTATTACCAGCAAAATATTTTAATACACCATTCATTTTTAGCAATAATTCTACTTTCGAAAATATAGTAAGACAAAATAATCAAAATTATATTCCTGTTCCACAAACCTTATTTACAACAACCCCTTCTAATTCTTTAACAGGAACTTATGATTCAAATTATCAAAGAAATCCTAATGATCCTTATGCACAAGGTAAAAGAGCATATACTTCTTCAACTTTAACTTTACCAGTCGCTACTAATGACTATTTTAATTCAAACATTTCTGCTACTGCAGTGGGGACCCAATATTATTTTCCTGATTCATATCCTTATCAAAATGTTCAACCTTATTTGGGTTATTTATCATATAAATTACATTTAGATGTACCATTATATTCCAGTACATATTTTATGACGCAAAATAATGAAGTTAAAACCGGTATAACCCAAAACCTCACACCCTTTATAGATTTTAACTATACTCCTTCAGTAACTCGAAGTAGCAATTTTCCAAATACTTATCAGCTTTGGTATGATCAGGATAAAACCGTAAGTTCCGCCATTATAAATTTTGGAGCAACACTTTCGTGGACTATTGAAAAAGAGCAGTTTATTGAAACCAAAGATAATGTTGCAAGACTTCCATCCGTTGCCGAACCTGGAGTTGCTAATCTTGATTTTTTTCGTCAAATTATTGAACAGCAAAAGTTCAAAATATCAAATAAATCTGAAGAAATATATAATTTATCGTCTCAAGTAAATTCAAATAAAATATTTGATTCCTGGGCAAAAACTGAATTAGAAAATTATTATGATAAAATTTCAGCAACAGAATTAAATCAAAATTATATTTGGCCAGCAGGTAATTTTTATACTAAAAAATCTTTATTGACATTTACTCCTCTTTCTTTAAGTGTTTCTACTGGCTATAATTTAATAGCTGAGCAAACTGCAAGAGAAACAAATTCTCTTGCTGGGCCAAATGTTTCTCCAGTAGATACACAAAAATATACGGACATAATTGCATCAGCAAATTTAAATATGAACCCAGTGTTACCTTTAAGTGGTAATGTTGGAGTAAGTTACAATCAATACTATCAAAGAATAAGCTCATTTACTTCCGGTATTTCAGCAGAATTGCCTTATGGCCTTGGATTTAATTATACTAACAATCAACAGTTTGTTATCAATCCTAATTCAAATATTCAAAACGATTTTATTAGGAAAACTCAACAAACATTAGGAGTGGATTATACCCCATTAAACTGGTTAAAATTTAGTTATCAATGGTCTAAGAGTACCGATCCTACAGCAAATACTGATACCAGTGATGGTAAAGGATATGGTTCCTCGCAAAGCATTACTTTTATGAATTTACAAAACTGTCTTGATCTTATGTTTGCTCGTAATAAGCCCGCAGGGATCACAGAAAACATGTCTACTTACGTGTTATCATTGACTTTTAGATTTTTTGGATATTCCTATACTGCCAAACAACTTGGCGATTATTTAGATCGTAAATTAAAAGACTAAATTATTTTTGAAAAACTTTACAAAGTAATTCAACTTATGCTAACCAGATAACCGTGTGTTCTGGCCGTAGCTCAGCTGGATAGAGCATCGGATTTCTAATCCGATGGTCGCGTGTTCGAATCGCGCCGGCCAGGCCACACAAAAATTCCTACTATCCTATTAATATTAATAGGAAATTATTGCTCCATTATTTTCCTTAAAACACCGATAAGAAACAGAGAAAAAAATTTCTTGTGAGGTGTTAGTGTCCGAACTAGGTAAATCCTTTAAAAAAACTAACTACAAGTACAAAAGTACTACGAAAAAAAAATTTTTCGATAGTCATACTATAATTTATGTATCTAAAAAAACTGGGAAAACTCATATTTTTCAATTACCTACTATTTTGCCTCCAATTCTTCTTTTAAGCTCAATAACCATTTTAACAATAGCTGTTACAATGACTTGGAATTACGTAGTTACAAAAAAAGATGCTTTAGAACTAGAAAGACTAAGAGATCAAAGCTTAGGTCTCCAAAGTGAAGTAGAAGCTTTAAATTCAAAAATAAAAAATATTCAAAATCAAGTTGAGCAAGTAAACTATTATTCAGATAAAATTAAAAAAGTAACTACTAGAACAGATGACCGCAAAAAATCAAACAGTATAAAAAGTACAACCCAAAATATTGAAAATAGTAAACCTCCAATAGAACATACTCCTAAAGGAAATGAAATTGGCCCATTGACTAAAGAAGAATTTGATTTATCAAACAAAATGACTGGTCTAAAGTATGATAGCTTAGAGTTAAAATCACTTTTTGATGTCGCAAATGAATCGGAATATAAAACAAATAAACAATTAGAAGATTTAAAAGTGTTTCTTGTTGAAGCTCAAAAACATGCTTTAAAGCTTCAAAGCATACCAGACATTGCACCAGTTAGAGGGCGTTTTACCTCTGCATATGGCTGGCGTGTCAGCCCATTTACTGGCCAAAGTCGAATTCACTTTGGAATAGATATCGCTGCACCTAAAGGTTCACCAATTTTTGCAACAGCAAACGGAACTGTCCATAAAGTGGGACATTCGGATGATTATGGAAAATTTGTTGAATTGATTCATGAAAAAAAAATGATTACTAGATATGCACACACCAGTGTTATTTATGTAAAAGAAGGAGCGAAAATAAAAAAAGGAGATATTATTGCTGCCGTTGGTAATACGGGACATAGTACAGGTCCACATGTTCACTACGAAATAGAAGTTAGTGGAAAAAGACATGACCCGCAAACGTTTATAGTAATCTGGTAAATGGCAATATAATTTCAATGAAAACAATTTAATTAAAATTGCATTCCAACAGAAGCCCTCATTCCATAAACACCTTTATTTAAGGATTGATTATACATTTGCCAAGAATTTCCAACAAACCAATAGCCTGCGTCTAAACCAAAAGTAACTCGATCTAAAGTAGTATATCTATAAGAAATATCAGCTTCATAACCAAGACTATTATTTCCTCCAACACAAAGAACATTGATTGGATTATTTGGATCTACCGTTGGAGAAGTATTAGTACAAATTGAATTTTGCGCATTATAGTTTTGATTCACTGCATTCAACATCCCCCAAATAAATGCTGGCCCAACTGATCCAAAACTTGGATTTTCATAAGTATAATCTAATCTTAAGAAAGTTGTATTTGTAAGAGCACCACCAGGCATACCATTTATTGCTGGTAAAGTATTATTAAACATTAAAAAAGCAGGTTGAATATTTGCATGTAACATCAAAGCAGTTATTGAATTAGTACTATTTGTTGTCCCAGGTGAACTAAATTGATTAGAGTTACCAGAAACATATCCACCTAATAGTCCTACCACATGCGAGGTTTTTCTTTCTTCTGTACCTAGTCTAAGCTGTGCATTTTCTGTGGAAGCTAATGAAGTATTTTCACTAGCTGCAATTTGATATTTTAATTTTAATAAAGCAGCAAATGCTGAAATATTTTGTGATGTACAAGTTTTAGAGCCAGTTGGAGTACCATCAGGAGAAGATGGACACGCAGCAGCTCCGCCTAATGATTGATAATTAGGACTTTGTGTTGAACCCGTTGGGTATAAAATTTCTGAACCTAAATAAAAACTTGAAAGATAAAATTTTGCATATAGATCAAGAATATTTAAGCTTGTATTTGATTTCCCATGAGAGAATTTTGAATACATGACACCTAATTCTTGTCCAACACCTGAGCTAACAACATCTGCAGGATCTGATTTTAATCGAACTTCTACTGTAAATGCATTTGCTTCAGCATCTAGTGATGTAGCACCAACACCTTCAGCATATTTTTCATAATAAAGTCCTATATCAAACGCGTTAAAATCAGTTACTAATGCAACAGCATCGGAAGTTGAAGGTAAACCAGAAAAAGGAGTCCACTCAGCATTTCTATAAATGCCTAAGCCCCAGTGTCTTGGCATGCGTCCGGCTTTTAATAAACCTATTGCTGTCTGATAGGTAAAATAAGCTTGTGTAATATATACATTATCTACTTGTTGAGAATACGCAGAACTATTAGTTGTATTTGCAAAAGGAAGTGGTGATGATGTTCCAGAAGAATTACTTTTTGCTGTAGATGAATTTTGCCCTAAATAGGTTGTTGGTCCTGGATAATTATTATATGCATAATCTATTCCAAGATACAAAGAAAAATTATCAGTGGGTCTTGCTTCAAGAACAAGTCCTATTGGCACACGAATTGCTGAAAAATCTGAACCAACTGGTGGTGAGCCATAAGTTGCTTGACCCACAACTCCTGCATGGCCACTTACCATTAAAGAAGTTGCAGCATAACTAGTATTACCTAGCAATACTAAAGAAGAAGTATAACAGAAATTCAATAATGTTGATTTTTTGTTTTTTAACTTAGGAAGTATAAATTTCATTCAAAACTCCAAAACGAACCTTTTAACTAAAGTCGATCCATCAGCCGCAAACCATAACATGATAAATTTGAAATTGCAGTTTTTTATAGTTAAAAGAAAAGTCCAAGTTCTGAAAAAATCGGAAAGAAGGATTGAAGTATGACAAACAAGACAAATGATGAGAATAATGGAAAAAAGCTTCCTATAAAAGCGATTGGTATATCAATTTTTATTTTATTTATCATTTTAGTTTTAGGATTTATGATATTACCTGCATATTTTGACAAAAATCCCTTTGGAAAACTTCTCACTAATGAGCCAGCACCTTGGGCTATTTCTGATAATCAGGGAAAAATTATGCAGATGACTGAAGCACAAAACAGAGGAAAGCAGCACTACTTGGAATATTGTGCAAGTTGTCATGGGCCAAAAGGAAAAGGAGATGGCCCTTCTTCAATAACTTTAAGAAAAAAACTTCCTAATTTTCTTGATCCAAACACCAAATATTATAATAATTTTGAAAAAGATGGACTTCTAAAAACAATAAACTTAGGAATACCAGAAAGTGAAATGCCTTCTTTTCACTACTTACCGCAAGAAGTTAAAGAAAATATAATTGAATTTTTGATATATCTTAATAAATATAAAAATTATAATTAGAGAAAATCAAACTTTATTTTACTAGCTTCAGTTACTTTTAATTTTTTCATTCTTTTTCTTTCTGCGGGATCATTTTCAAAATCTTTAATATCAGCTATGACATCTGCTTCAGAAAAAGCATTTTTATTCCATCTATCTACTAACATAATCCCATCTAAGTGATCATATTCATGTTGAAAACAAACGCTTGCATATAAATGCGAAGACTTCACAGAAAATTTTTCGCCAAATTCATTTTGCGCATGAATTTCAACATTTAAAAATCTATCTGTATTGAAAGATTCAGCATTTGGAAACGATAAACATCCTTCCCAGTTTACTTTAATAGGTTCAGACATTTCAACCAAAGTTGGGTTTATAAAAACCATTGGGAACTTAGCTTCTATTTCTTTATTGTTACTATCAAAAACTCTGAACGATTCTTTTTTAAATTCAAATTTATCACTTTCAAATGCGGGCTTAAAATCTACTACAAAAATTCGCTTTGAAACACCAATTTGAGGTGCCGCTAATCCGCCTCCATCAAATTCATACATAGTATTGATAAAGTGTTTTAAAAAATCTCTTAATTGGTCTGTAAATTTTTCCACAGGCGTTGCTTTTTTTCGTAAAAGAACATGCGGATAATGTAATACTTTATAAAGTGTCATTAAAAAAACTCTCCAACTATTTTAGCATAAAATTAATTAAAACGATAAAACGCCTTGATGGTTAAATCACCAAATGCAATTAGATTCAACTAAATCTAAAGTAAATGCTTTTTCTTAAGAAAATTATCTGCTAGCATAAACTTTCGACAAACGGGAAACAATGAAGCCGGCGCATGGTGCGTTGGGACTCTCGGATTGGCCGGGAGGATAAACAGCAAACAAATAGCCATACAATTTCTCCCGATTTTTGTCTGGCTATTTAGGATTTATTAAGGTTTTTTCATGTTTAATATCACAGAAAAGTCCATAAAAATTGGTGAAGATGAAATCACCATTGAAACAGGACGTATTGCAAGACAAGCAGGCGGCTCTGTTCTAGTTTCTTGCGGCGGAACACAAGTTCTTGTAACTGCTACAGCAGCGAAAGAAGCTCAAGCAACAGCCTCCTTCTTTCCATTATCAGTAGACTATATTGAAAAATTTTATTCTGCAGGAAGAATTCCCGGCGGATATGTAAAAAGAGAAACACGACCTTCCGATCGCGAAATTTTGATAAGTCGTTTAATAGACAGACCTATTCGTCCTCTCTTTCCAGAAACGTATTTGGTTGAAACACAAGTAATAGCTCAAGTGATTTCTCTTGAAGCAAAAATTTCTCCAGCCCAGCTCGCCATTTTGGGGGCAAGTTGCGCTCTCCATATTTCTGATATCCCTTTTGCAGGCCCTGTTGCAGGCGTAAGAATTGGATTCAAAGATGGAAAGTTTCTAATTAATCCTGCGGAATCTGACTTGCCTACAAGCGATTTAGATTTGGTTGTTGCAGGAACGAAAGATGCAATCCTGATGGTTGAAGCAGCTGCAAACTTTTTGACAGAAGCACAAATATTAGAAGCTATTGAACTAGGGCATAGAGAAATTAAGAAATTATGTGACCTACAAGAACAAATTCGTAAACTATGTGGCAAAGAGAAAAGAACCGTTCCAGAAGCTCCACAAAATAGTGATATGAAATCTATCATTTCTAAAAAATATGCCAAATCTTTAAAAGAAGCATATTCTATAGCTTCTAAAACAGAAAGAAAAAAAGCTATTGAAGCTGTTAAACAAGAAGCTAAATTAGAACTTGTGATAGAAAATGACAAAGAGTCAGAAAAAGCCTTTCAATATTTATTCGAAATGCAGGAATATAAAATTCTTCGCTCTAGCATAATTAAAGATAATCGCAGGGTAGATGGAAGAAGTTCAAAAGATATCAGAAATATTAATTGCCAAGTAGGTGTTTTAAAAAGGACTCATGGTTCAGCTCTGTTTACACGCGGTGAAACTCAATCCCTTGGGGTCATTACACTAGGTACACAAGACGATGCTCAGAGATCTGAATCCATCATGAATGTCTTAGAAGAAAAAACATTCATGTTGCATTATAACATGCCAGGTTACTCCGTTGGTGAAGTAAAACGTTTAGGTTCTCCTGGACGCCGCGAAGTTGGGCATGGAAATTTAGCTGAAAGAGCTTTAAAAGCAACTCTTCCTGCAAAAAATCGTTTTCCATATTCCATTAGAATTGTATCTGAAATTACTGAAAGTAACGGATCAAGCTCAATGGCTTCTGTTTGCTCTGGTACTTTAGCAATGCTCGATGCTGGTGTTCCTTTAAAAGAACCAATCGCTGGTATCGCTATGGGACTTATCTTAGAAGATAAAGAATTTGCTATTCTTTCAGATATCTTAGGTGATGAAGATCATTTAGGAGATATGGATTTTAAAGTTGCAGGCGGTAAAAACGGAATTACAGCTATGCAAATGGATATCAAAATTTCAGGAATTTCAATGGAAATTCTTGAACAAGCACTTGCACAAGCTAAAGAAGGTAGAACTTTAATTTTAGACAACATGTTGCGTGTAATATCAAGACCAAACGATCTTAGTCAATTGGCTCCAAGAATTGAACAAATTAAAATTAAGCCTGAAAGAGTGCGTGATTTAATTGGTCCAGGTGGAAAAAATATTAAGAAAATAGTTTCAGATACTGGTTGTAAGCTTGAAGTTAACGATGAAGGAATTGTTAGTATTGCTTCAACAGATGGTAATTCGGCGGCAAAAGCAAAACGCATGGTAAACTATTTAACTACTGATCCTGAAATTGGTGAAATTTATCTTGGAATTGTCAAGAAAACTGCTGATTTTGGAGCATTTGTTGAAATTAAACCTGGTGTTGAAGGTCTAGTGCATATTTCACAACTAGCCGCAACTAGAATTAATAAAACAGAAGAAGTAGTGAAAGAAGGCGATGAAGTTATGGTCAAAGTGATTGAGCTTGATCGTACTGGTAGAATTAAGTTAAGTAGAAAAGATGCCATTGGAAAAAGTCCTTCTGTAGAAGGTACTAAACCATGGATAGTTTAAACTTTCCTTAGGAATTTAATTTCTATTTAATTTCAAAGAAAACACCCGAAGTAAGAAACATATTCTTTCGGGTGTTTTTTTATGCTTAGAAAATATGTTTATTTATTAATTATAATATTATTTAATTTAATATACTATCCATTTTCATATTCAGGTGGTTTTAGTGCAAATTGGGTAGATATTATGATTCTGCATAATGGAAAGTATCGAGTTATAATAAAATACACAAATTTAAATATCGGTGAATATAGAGAAGCTTATGTAGATTTTGAATCAAAAAAAGAAGCAATCGAAGTCTTTCAAAAATTAGCCTTAGGTGCTGACTTTTATTGGGGTAGTAATAAAACAATTCATTTTCATGAGACTCCAGATAAGTTAAAGCCATATGGAAAAGGTAATTAATTTTTAGAGAAGACTTACATGTAACCAAAAAATTTTTAATACTTGTTAATATTTAAATTTTTCTCACTAAATTAAACCAATCTGAATAAATATAAGAAAAAAAAATTAATATCTTAATTTTTTTTTGCAACAGATCTTATTTACATATATTTTATAATTCTAGCATCCGCATCTTTTATATATCTTGTGTTATACATTCTCTCTAATGAATTTTTTATTTCGTTATTGCATTTATTTACTTTTTCTTTATCTAGTATAAAATTTTTATATCCATGAGTAATTGAAGAAATTTTTTTGAATAAATTAACTCTTTCATTAAATTTTAAAAAAATTTTGTTCTTTAGATTTTCATTATTTCTTTCTGAAGAGTTGTATATAATTTTTTTATAAAAATAAGTCTCTGTATTTATTATTTTATATATTATCGACCATTGATATTCCTTAAGAATAGATAAATCTTCAGATTTAAAAAAAATTAACATTCTCTTATCATATAAAGGAAACGCACTTGGTCTAAATGGAGAATTTTTGATTACATCTTTATTATATGAACCTTTTAGAAAAATATCCATAAAATTTTCTAAATAATTTTCATCAATACAATAACTTACATTTTTGCCATAGATTTTTGATCTATATTCTTTATAACCTTGTGAATATTCTTTTTCACTATATGTTTCTTTATCATAATACTTTATTGGTGCAAATGATAATGTTTTCGAAATAATACCTTCATTAATTCTCAATGTATTTAATGATTGTCCATGATCAATTTTAATTAATTTTTCATCCGGTCCAAAACCAAAATTGCCTTCATGAAGATCATTTTCTTCCAAAAACATTGATGAAATCAAAATGTACATAAAACCCTGTAAATCTTTCCTAAATTTGTTTATAATTTCTATAGAAGGGATACCATTATCCAAAAATTTTCTAATGGGTTCATATTTAACTAAATATTGTATGACGCCTTGACTTGGTCCCGTTTTTGTTCTCGGTTGTGAATTTCCTATCAAATACCTGTATATTTCTCCAGTAACACATTCAATTAATGACTCTTGTTCTTTTTCTAAAGGTTTAAAAACACGTTCTTTAAACTCCCCTTTCCTACTAATTTTTTCAATAAAAAAAACTTTATTAACACCTACAGGAGCATTAGTTGGTCTTGCCTTGAAATCTTTTAGTGATGAATTTCCTTTCGATCCTGTTACAATAAATTTGTTTAAACCACTTTCTTCAATATATGGATGAACAATATTTTTAAAAATATGAATATAAACATTACTCAAAAATCCTTCATCGGCCATTTTAAATAAGTAATGTTTAAAGTTTACATTTTTGGGATCATCACTATCAATAATTTTTTTTTGTATATTTTCCATATGCTTGCCAATGCAAAAATTAGAGTACCTATTTTCATATTTAATGGTATAAAATTGACTTATCACATAATCTGACATAAAATTTACAAAATATTGTAATTTAGATTTAATAACATCTTTATTTTTCTCTGAAAATTTAAATTTTATATACTTACTTGCATTATCATATACGATATAATTTTCAGTATTATTAATATAGTTTTCAGTTCTATTAATATAATTTGGATTATATTTTATATAATTTGGATTATTAAAGTGATTTTTAATGAACTTATTTTCAAATTGATTATAAAAGATATTAATACCATTTTCCCTCAAATTAATCATATCTTTAAATATTTCTTTTATCAAACTGCAAAATTCATTTTCATCGCTCATAAAATATACTCCAAAATTATTCTATATATTTATCATACCAGGATTAATAATTTCAAAATGTCAAACTTTCGTCTGCTTTGATGGTGAAAGTTATTTTTTAATGATTACTTATTTAAATCCCTAATAGAAATTACAATCTCATGTTTGAATTTCTAAAATTTGTTTTTTAATTTAATGATTTTTTCTCTAATGAGCCAAATAATTAAGGTCATAATGTGTAATAATTTTATTGATAAATAAATCGATATATTCTGAAATAGAAGCTTTTCCTTCTTTTATTATTTATGAGTTAACATAACGTTTTATTTCATTTCTTAATGTGAAAAAATTGTTTAATAAATTCAATTATCATAAGAATATGTAATAATTTTTTATAAAATATGCTTTAATAATAAAGTTTATAATCATTAAATAATACTTATCAAAGAGATTAATTTATAAAGAAATTATACATATTTTAAATACTTATTCTAATTAATTATTTTATAAATGCAGAATTAAATATTTTCAATCTACCTAAACATCAAATTTCAATGAAAATTCATAAAATATAGTTGCAATTTTTTCAGGCGAATCAGTAGTTAAATCATGGCCTAAACCATCTAACACAACTAAAGAAGCCAAAGATGTTTTTTGCCATAAATAAACAGTATTTTGCCATGGCACTAAAGCATCGTCTTTAGAAACAAGAAAAAGATAATTGTATTTTAATTGCTTGCTGTTTAACTTTATTCTATAAAAACTAGCAGAAATTAATTGCCGTAGTAAAGCCATTCTAGAAAAATATTCATTTTCCCAAATATTGTCCCATTTATTAATCCAAAATTCTAAAGGAATATTTCTATTAGCAATTAGATATTTTGCAAAATACTTATGAGATAACTTTCCTGAAAAAAAAGAAAGAATTAGTGAAAATAAAATACTAATTAGCGGAAAAATATATATTCTTTTAACTCCCGATCCCATAGCAGAAGAACTTAAAACAATTATTGATTTACAAGATATTTGATTCCAATTATTATTTCCTAAAATATGAGATATTTCTAAAACAACCATTCCACCTAAACTCATTCCTGCTAAATGAAAATTTTTAATATTATAGTAATTTAATGTGAAAAGAACATCTTGTGCAAATTTTTCAATACTTTTTCTACCAAAAAAATCTTTACTACCACCAGTACCTAATAAATCAACAAAAACAATATCAAAGTATTTTAATAGTTCATTTTCAAAATTTAACCAAAAACTCATTGAACGACCTAGACCTCTAAGCAAAACAATAGGATAATTCAATGGATTTTTTGCCTGTGATTTTACTATGCGAATATTTAAAATTTTATAATTCATGCTTTAGTTAATAACTTTCAAATACAATTTGCGCTTTAAATGGGGTAGTGAATGTTTTTTTAAAGGAAAATTTTTTCAATTTTTCCATTATACATTGTTTTACTTTATCTTGAGAAACCCCACTATTTACAAAATTGAAATCGCTCATAGATATGTTTAGTAATCGCGAATTTTCTTTCAAATTTTTCAATTGAACATTTCCATTTAGAACTAAAAGAGGATCGATAACCTCTTGATCTGAAACACAAACAGTAACTTCTGTTGAGACAAAATCTCTTAATTCAGCTAGCTGACTTTCTAGTCTTTTATTTGTCTTTTTAGTTCCTGTCAAAATTATTTTTAATTGAATATCGCCAATTATTCTGTCTTTTTTCATCAATTCACCAGAGTATGCATTAAATATTTTTTTAACTTCGAACATTTTTTTTAAACTTACAATTTCATAATTTCTTTTAAAATAAAAAACTATTCCGCCATCATTATTTTCCGTATCTTCTTTTTTTATTTCTGAACTACCCAAAAAATATATCCCATTTTTATCTTTATTACCAGTAAGATTAAGTTCAATTATTTTTAAAAGTGTGCGTTCTTTTATATTTTGAATTTTAAAATAATCATCATTCATTTTAAAATACTTTTTTAACTCCTTTGCTTTAATAATCAGAGGATATGTTTGAAATTTTTTTTCAGAAAGATCTTTTGAAGCAATCGTCATCGACTGCATATTCCAAACTCCATTTGGTAAATAAAATTTCTGAATAAAAGTATTATGTATATTACAAGGACTTTTATCATAATTTACTTTTCTATAAAACACATATTGCAGTAAATCTGTTTTATTTACCCAAACCGTTTTTAAAATTCCCTTTATATCGCAACTAACATCAACCAACATACCGAGGTTATTAGAATTAGGATGCCTAATTTTTGAGCCATTTAATTGAAGAGGAGGAAATATTTTATTTGCATACATAAATTTTACTTTATTTGAAAATAATTTATTTTTTAATGATTTTATTTCATTATATATTTCATTAATTTCAATATAGTCATCTTCAATAATGTCATAATAGTTTGTAAAATCAGCTAATTGATTATTTTTAATGTCAAATTTTGTTTCAAAAGAAACTTCTGGCATTGGAGAGATATGATTATTTTGAATTTGAACCTGCAAGTATTTATCTTTATCTTTCTTATAAAGATTTGTTGCAAGAACCTCAAACTGAGAAATCTCACCTTTATTTATTCTATACTTAAGTATTAGTCCCTTAAATTCATATTTTCCTTCTTCAAATTCATTGAATTTTTTAGCAAAAAATATTTGACTTCTTTTTTTCTTATTTAAGATCACAATAGCATTTCTTTTACCTACAAAAGACATTTCTTTTAATATTACTCTGTCATTGCTTTTATCGTAGAAATTTAAACTAATTGATTTTATTTCTAAATTAAAATCATCAGGAATATTTGGGTTTAGTGTCAGTGTCCATGCAATAGGAGTCCACAAATATCCTGATTCTTTTGCATGCAATTGCAGCTGAAAAAGAAAATGAAAGATAAATATTGCATAACATATAAATTTCTTCATAATATCTCTAACGATGATTTTCTTTTATGAAAGCATTATTTTCGGAGAACTCTGTGAATTGTAATGATATTGTTTTTTCCAAAAAAGTACTCCTCAAAGAAGGGGCTTTATACAAAATTTTTCCTGCTTCAATTGAAATATCAGGAAATCAAATCATAAATGTCACAAAACTCTCTTTAGAATCGTATCAAGCTTCAATACAAAAGGAAACTGAACTAAAAAATAGAAATACTCATGATTTTGGCGATCGGATAGTAACCCCAGCTTTTATAAATTGCCATACACATGTAGCAATGAATTTCTTTCGCACATTTTTCCAACAAAATTCTAAAAGTAATAATATAATTGAAGAATTTTTCTATAAAGCAGAATCTGCATTGACACCAGATGATGTACGCGCATTTGCAAGAATTGGTGCATATGAAAATATATTAAATGGCAATGGATTAATTTGGGATCATTATTACTATGGAAATGAAATTGCGAATGCTTGTTCTGATGTTGGCATTTCAGCTGTAATTGCACCAACAATACAAGACCTTAGCGGTCCTGGAATGAAATTTCATCAAGAAATGATTAACGAAACTATTGAAATTTTCTCAAATTCAACTTTTGAAAAAGCAGGTATTTATTCTGCCTTTGGACCTCACGCTACAGATACTGTTAGTAAAGATATGTGGTTAAAAATATTAAATTTATCTGAAGAATACAAAATACCAATTCATACCCATGTCTCTCAATCACTTGAAGAAGTATCGAGAATATATAAAAAATATAAAAAAACTCCTATTCAATATTTAGATTCCCTTGGTATTACAAAAAATACTGCTTCTAATTTATTTGTTCATTGTATTTATTTAAATAATTCCGATTTAAAAATTTTGCAGGCAAAAAATAATTCTTTAGTTTTTTGTCCCTTTTCTCAATTAATTTTTCAATCGCCAGCAAATATTATTGAATGGGATAAACATAAAATAAAATGGTTTATTGCCACAGATTGTGTTGCCAGCAATGATTCAATGAATCTGCAAAAAGAATTAAAATTAGTCGCTGGTTTCCCTAAATTTCAACCAACATTTAGTTTGAATTCTAAGCTTATCTCAAAATTTTCCGATAAAACAAAAAAACAATTTTTAAAAGATACATTAAAAATAAATAAAACATATCATAAATTTTCTGATCCAAGTTTTTTACTGCATAAAGTATTTGAAGGCCCTGGGACTTTCCATAATTTTTTTAAAACAGGAATTATTCAGACAGGGGCATTAGCAAACCTTATTGTTTGGGATGTAGATCATCCAGCTTTATGGCCGTGTGATAATTTCCCTAAAATCCTTGCAATGGGAGACACTACAGGTGCTATTTATAATATGATGATAGGTGGTAAATGGATCAGTAAAAATGGAAATTTTATACATGGGTTATTAAATTCTGACAAATACCAAAGTCATCTCAACGAAGCTAAATTAAGATTAAAACATTTGCTTAAAAAATTGTAATTGATTGCTTCCATATTCTTTCTTGTTTTTTTTAATTGAAAGAGATAACTTACTTTTGCCACTTGGGGAATCGTCTAATGGCAGGACACCGGATTCTGATTCCGTATGTTTAGGTTCGACTCCTAATTCCCCAGCCAATCATTAAAATTATTTGTTGTTTAAGGAGAAGCTATGAATGAATCAAATCATAACTTTCATCCTAACGATAAAAAAATTCAACTCACCCCCGAAATAAATAGACTTGTAGAAATTAATAAAAAAAATAAATATAAATACTTACTAAATAATTTATTAAAGAAAAATTCAATCAACCGTGAAAAAATTATGTTAAAAAAGAATAATCAATAATTACCTTTACTTTTTTATATTTTATAACACAAGAATGATATTAAAAAAATTATTTGTTAATTTGAAAAAGAATTGATCAAGTGGTATGTTTCCTTAAAAAAGGAGGCTATCTTGATAGTAAAATTTTTTAGTAATATTTCTAAAATATTTATAATTTCAAACATTGTTATTTCTTGTCAAACTATCCAAAAAAATAATGAAAAAACTAGTAATAAAGAAAATCAAAGAAATAATGTAATTTTGTTTGTGTGGGATGGTTTAAGACCAGATGTATTAAGCGATCCAAAAGCACACAATCTAATAAAAAATTTAAGATATATAGCTAATAATGGTGTTGAATTTAAAGATAATCATTCTGCATATCCAACTTTTACTATGAATAATGCACAAGCATTTGCTACGGGTAGTTATGCTGGAAAAAGCGGTTTTTTTGGTAATTATATTTATGAGCCATGGCGTGCGCAAAAAATTTATGGTGACGCTTCAAATGCTAATGGGACGAATATCACAAGTACTTTTTTATCGCCAATTTTTACTGAAGATTACAAAATTCTTCAAGCACTAGATCAACCTTATACAGGTTTTGAAAAACTAAATGAACCTCTTGTTCAAGTTTCAACTCTATTAGAATCAGCGCATTCATCTGGTCTTGTAACTGCAGTTGTTGGAAAATCTGGACCTGCTTTTTTTCAAGATTACAAAGCAAAAGGCTATATCTTAGATGAAAAACATGTTTGGCCACTTAGTCTTGCGCAAGAACTTCAGAACAATAATTTTAAACTCCCTAAATTAACAAGTATTGCTTATCCGGGAAAAGAATTTAAATTAGCAGCTAATAATGGAGATCCTACAGCAAGTGAGCCATTAATATTACTTGAAAATAGTGAAGATGTTACCGATCCTAGCCAAGCAAAAACTTCTCCCTTTAACAAAAAAAATGAGTATATGGCAGATATTTTCTTAAATTATATACTCCCAAATAAACTTCCTAATTTAAGTGTCGTATGGCTTAGAAATCCTGACTCAACTCAACATGAATATGGTCCAGGTAGCGAACCTTACTATGATGCATTAAAATCTAATGATATTGTTTTAGGTAAAATTTTTTCTAAATTAAAAGAATTAAACTTATTAGATAAAACAAATATAATAATTGTTTCTGATCATGCCCATAGCAATATTTTAGCCACAAAAAGAGAAGATTCTGAAGGATATCCTCAACTAGTTTATCCTTTACATGAAATTAAAAATGGAAAAATTTTATCTAAAACTAATAGTCAAAAAAAATTTGATCTTGAAAAAAATAAAAAATTATTATTAACAACTGGATATTCTACTTCAGGAATTGTAAGAACTGCTGATTTAATTACAAAGGCAAATTTAAAAACTTCACAAGGAAATAAAATTGCAGCTTTTGACGGTGCTGGTTGTTCATTTAATTCACCAATGGCAGGAGTACTTAATGAAGATGGCTCTATTAATACATCATCAGAAGGTTACAATAATGCAGATGGTAGTTGTGTAGATAAAAATAATAAAAATTCAGCTTATACTTCACCAGCATATTTTGTCCCTAGAAATCTTTCAAATTCAGATGGTATTGAAAAGGTAGTTATTGCAGCAAATGGAGGAACTGATTATGTCTATATTCCAAATCATAATCAACAAGTAGTCGAGGCTTTAGCTAATTTTTTCCAAAGACGTCAAGAATATTCAGCAATATTTATCGACGACAAAAGATATACCGGAATTGATAAAGAGTTGGCTGGTACTTTACCATTATCATTTATTAAATTGGAAAATCAATATGGAAAAAATCCAGATATGGTGATTAGCCTTACACATAATCCAAATGTTGTAGTTAATGGATTACCGGGAACTGAATTTGATTCGACTGATGGATACGGACAAAGAGGCGATCATGGCTCCTTCGGTCGGACAGATGTTAACAATATTTTATTAGCTATAGGCCCTAATTTTAATTCACACATGAAAAATTATTTGCCAACAGGTAATGTGGATGTTGCTCCAACCATAGCAAAAATACTTAATCTAAAATTACCAAATACGGACGGAAGAGTAATGCATGAAGTATTAAAACAATCTAATATATCAGCTAATGATTATAAAGTTAGTCATCTTCAAATAACATCAAATCCAAAGTGTAACCTTGAAATATATGAACCAACTACGCATCCTATTAATTTCAATTCAGATGCTAAAAATAAATTTATTGATCCTGAAATCAATAGTTTTCATACTGAGTTAAATACAAAAATATTAGAAACTAGTAATAAAGAAAAATATATTTACTTTGATTCAGCAGAAGGAAAAAGAAGTAAAGAATGTCCAAAAGTAACTTTTAAAGAACTTAACTAAACCAAAATATAAAATAATCAGTAATTTGGAGTTATTTTTAGAAATAAAAATTCAGCAAAAAAAAACAGACCTAGATAACTACTAGATCTGTTTTTTTTTGGAGCGGGAAAAGGGACTCGAACCCTCGACCCTCGCCATGGCAAGGCGATGCTCTAGCCAACTGAGCTACTCCCGCACCTGAGAGTAAAACTTTATGTACTGAAAGTGATAAATAGAGTCAAGTTGTTTCCGTTAGAAAAATGTCAGAACAGGTAATAAAATTATTAACAGCTTAATTTTGCTGGGTAAATTGAACCTTCCATTTATTCTTACTTTCATGAAAAGCAGAATCACTAGCAATCACATTTTTTTGTTTATGCCCCAAAGTATCAGTACTATCATATAATATTGGCCATTCCGTTTGTTTGCGACTCATTCTATCTTTAATATAATTAAAAAAAGGCTCCTGAATGCTCCAATGACTAAAATTCTTCTCAAATAAAAACCCTAATCTATTAAACAAAGCCTGAACATTGCAGTCTGTGGCGTATTTTAAAATCTTTTCAAAATCCGGTAACTCATCAATTTTTCTACACAATCTTAAGAGTTCAGAAAATGGAGGGCAATGCGCAGGCCTTTTTAAGCAATCAACTAATGATTTTTCAAAATTTGTTACCAGAACTGCATATTCTACATCACATTCTCTTAGTAAAAAAGTTTCCAAACCATGGGGCTCAGGGCTCTGACACCAAAAATAATGAATTCCCTCAAAGCGAAAAGAATTAAACTTTGTTGGACTTACTATGAATACTGTATCATTTTCTTTTGGAATTTCTTTTGCATGAAGTTGCAAGGCAGAATGAAAACCTACATAAGAATAAGGGGTTATTTTACCAGCAACAGCAAATGGAGAGCTTTTTTCGATACTAGGCCTTTCACCAATCTTGCTGACTCTATATAATCCTTGACGAATTGAAAAAATATACCCTCTAGCGGCTAATTCACTAAGACGCTTGCGCAGGGTGTTGCCAGTAGTTTTTAACTTCTCGCGAGCTTCTTCAATTGTAAAGATTTGACCTTGCCTGAAATGCTCGTAAATTTTAGGTAACTTCATGCATTTCTCCAAATGTGTACCCTAATTTAGCAAGTACCATTTAAAGGATACTTTTGGGAGTTTATCACGCTAGGCAATTTTAAAAGAAAAAGGTGTTAAGATGTTGACGGTAAAAATTTGGAGAACTTTTTGGCTTCGTTACTTTTTAGAAAGTTTGATGTTTTATATTCCATTTTTTATTGTTGCATTAATATTTTCATCAGGTTTTGTTTACTTAGGTGAAGATACTTCATCCATATTTCTTATGATTTTTAAGAGCCAACCCGAACTGGTCTTTATATCTCTTGGGAAAATATTTCTAATTTCTTTCCTATTATGTATTGGTCTTCAATTCGTTACCTCATCATTTAGTAAAACTTTCAAAATAATTATTGGGTTTATTTTCTTTCTTTCAGTAATTATTCGTTTAGGAGCATTATATCCTGGCGTTACTGAGAATTGGCTTGTAACGCAAAATTTTGATTTTGTTAGAAGCTTTTTTCAATTTATTTCATCATTAAAAGATGATGCTAGAAGAAGAATTTTAGTTGAATGGTTACCTTTTTATGTTGTATGTGTGTCATTTTTCTTTAATCTTGTTATCCACATGAAATATTTAATTGTACAAAGTAGAAAAGTAAAAAAAGCAAGGTCAAGTATTCATATTAATGAGTTAGATATTGAATCAAAAATTTTCTCCATTCAAGGGATGTCATTTATATTATTTTTTATCTTTGGAAGTATTTTTTTGTATAATTTAACCTCTTCTTTTAGTATTAATCTTCCAAAAAATGAAACAAAGCAAGTCAGACCTAACGTCTTTATTTTTGCCATTGATAGTTTACGTTTTGACAGATTAAATGAACCTGAATTTGCATCGGTAATGCCATTTTTAAAAAGCAAAATTAATGAGGCTGCACTTTTTAAACCTATGCTTGTTGGAATTCCACGGACTTTTCCAAGTTGGGTTGAAATTGCTACTGGAACTTACTCTTCTAAAACTGGTGTACGCTCAATGTTTCCTCCAAGAAATGTAAAAATAAACAAAAAGGAAACTATTTTTGAGGTTGCAAAAAATAGTGGCTATTCAACAATTTTTGTTTCTGATTTTGCTGGAGATATTTTTCCACGTTACCCTTTTGGTTCATTAGAAACTAATGCTCCTACCTCTAATTTAGAATCTTTAGTAGAAAATGGTATTATTTCTGCTTTTAGCCCAATTCAAGCTACTCTTTCTTTACCAAATTTACATCGATTGTTACCAGCTTTATTAGAAACACCTGAAATTGCCGATCCAAGACTTATTGGCAATGCGATGGCAAAAAGTTTGAGTATTTTTTCTTCAACTTCTAGACCTATATTTCTTACTACTTTTTTTTCTACAGCACATTTTCCTTATGCAGCACCAGGACCATGGTATTCTAAATTTCAAGAAAAAGATTCGTCAGGAAAATTATTATTTAGAAAAACACCAGATCAGAGTATTAATAAAGAAACGAACAATTTAAACATTATAAACGAGCAGCAAAAAAAGCAAATTATTTCATTGTATGATGGAAGTTTAAACGCTATCGATCACACTTTAAAAACAATATTTATGCAATTAGAAGAAAAGGGATGGCTTAGACATTCTATTGTTTTAATTTTTGGTGATCATGGAGAAAATTTGTATGATGGAAACTTAGGTATGGGTCATGGAGATGGAGTTGCAGGAGAACATTCAAACGTTACGCCTTTGATGATTTTTTTAAATGGCTATGCACAAACAAGTTTATCTGAATTACCTATCAAAAATATAGTAAGAACTATAGATATTGCGCCTACAATAGCAAAAAGAATTAATGTTAATTTAAATAATAACTATATAGATGGTGAACCTTTATTAGATTTGAATGAAAAAATTTCAGATTTCCCATCAAACGCTGCATATATGGAGACTGGTATTTGGTTTACTTCTGGATTGAATTCACCAGAACGTTTTCCAAGAATTAACTATCCCAATGTAACAGCTTTACTTGATATTGACGCAGGAATGAATTTTGAATTTTTCTTAAGACCAGCATATTCTCAAGCTGTTCCTGGCGTAAAAGAAAGAGCTTGGGTAAATGATAAGTATCGTTTAATTACAAGAACACATTCCAAAGGAATAATACTATCACTCCACTTAAGAACTGATAAAAATGCTGAGAATAATCTTTTAATTTCAAGCAACAATAATAAGTATTATAAAAATATTGCTGAAAATATGTTAAAAGAGTTGAACTCTTATTTATATTCCAGAGGTGTTGAAATAATACAAAATGGAGACAACTCATTTTTTTATGCGGAGAATATTGTTCAATGAAAATGTATAAAATTAGAAGACAATTCATCCGTTTAATTCTCCGCCCTCTAAAAGTTTTAAGACTTTCTTTAGTTTACTTCTATGGACGATTTGCCCTTGCTTTAGCAATCCGCGGAATAAATTTACCAGGACTAAATGCAATCAAAAAAAGAATGCCAACTTCTGCTTTGGGGGCATTTGAACGCCAAGTTTTAATTTATGAAATAAAAAGTGAACGGTATTTCTTTCGGATTGGTCCCTTATGGATTAGAAAATTAATTGATAAAATTTCCTTTTTATTTGCTAAAAATAAATTTTGGTTTCTTATAGTTGTGAAAGCCACTTCAGCAATTATAATTATTGCTATACCTATTTTATTTTTTATATTAATTAGAGGTATTTTACCTGTACCAGAAAGAGTTCCATATAAAAATATAAATAATAAGTTAAGCACAAATTCTAACTTAAAAGTTGATTGGCTTTATACAGAAAGAATTCAACAAAGTAACAGCTATTCTATTTCTGAAAATAACAAGTATAATTTTATTAATCCAAATGATTCCAGAGGTGTTTCTATAACTCCAGTATTAGAAAATAATATTCCTAATGGTCTCCTGCATTTTGGTATTGGTTATTATCCAATTAAATTTAATTTAGTCAGAGGTTTTTTAGTTAGTGAAAATTCTGATATTGAAATTAATAAGTTAAAAAATGTTCCTATTGAAGTTGAGGATGGAAATAAACTTCGAATACAATATTATTTGTTTCCAACAAAGGACAAAAATATTCATCAATGTAAGTTAGAATTATTTGATGAAAATGGAAATATGCTAACTAATTTAATTGAAGATACTCCACAAAAAATTTCTGTTCGCTCAGCAACATCAATAAAAACAGCTTGGAATGAACGATTTGTTCCAAACTCTACTCCAAATTACGGAAACCTTGGCGAATTTATTATAAATCTAAAAATCCCTCCAAAAAAGATTATAGCTAAAGTTACTGAATTGGTTGATAACAAAAACCTTACAAAAAATATATCTTTAAATAATAAAAATAAAGAGTACTATGAAACATTCAAACAATCTTTTCCAAATGCTAATGGTATAGATGTCACAGATGATAATTGTGTTTTTGCCTTAGGCGATTTTAGTTTTGAAAGAAGAGTAGTAAATCCTCCCAAAAGAAGAGGAATTATTTTTATTGTTATTGATACTTTAAAAGCTGAAACAGCTTATGATGAAGATTTAATGCCAAATTTAAATTTTTTTGCTAAAGAAAATGCCATTAAATTTTTAGAGCATAGATCTCAAAGTAACATGACAGTTCCAAGCATTGTTTCACTGATGACATCAAATTATCCAAGGGAAGTAGGTTCTGTTGCGTTTGCATATGCTGCAGATAATAAATCCAAAAAAAGTTTTTATAACAAACAAATTCCTACAATCGCTTCAACAATGCAGAATTTAGGATATAGAGTTGGTGGAATAGGCTGGCTTTCTTTATTCACAGAAGCTTTAGAAGGAGGACTTGATTTAGGTTTTCATAACGCAATTATTACTGAAAACCCTGAATATGAAGCAAGAATTATAACAGAACAAATGGGAAATTGGTTAGAAAATTACGGTGAAGCTCCTTTCTTTCTTTATTTACATTACAATACATCACATGGACCTTATAAACCCCCTGTTGAAAAAATTGATTTAGCCAAGTTTTTTTCCAAACCATTTGGCTTAAATCAAAAAAGACAATTATATAATGGAGTTGCTAGATATTGGGATAGCGAGTTGCCAAATATTATTCAGAAATTAAAAGACTTAGGAATTTATGAAAATGTTGATATTGTTATTACGGCTGATCATGGTGCTCAATTAAATGTTCTTCCTTGGTATTATTTTTTAGGTGTACCTGAAAATATTGATGGGGGATATGCTGACAAAGGAAATTCGTTATTTGATGAAGAAATTAGAGTTCCCTTAATTATAAAATTAGCTGAACAAAAACAACAATACGGACGTACTGTTTCAATTCCAACAACTCATGTTGACTTATTTCCTACAATTTCATCGATTGCTGGAAATCAATCTATTTCTAAAAATTGGAAAGGAATTAATTTTTCGGAAGCATTAAAAAACGATTCTCATCAATCCTTTTTAGATTTACTAAAAAATAGAACCCATATTTATTTCGATGCCCACAAATATGCGGGAATGCTTTATTGGGACGATATATTTATTAATAAACCTATAAAATATATGCGACAATTAACTCCTGATAGTGTAAAATTGTATTTAACTCACAACCCATGGAGTGAAAAAATAAATTGGTATCAACCTGAAATGTTTTCTTATGTAAATTTAAGCGAACATTCTGAAAAAATTGTCCCAAATATTTCTTACCTCGAATTAAAAAAATTGCGCCAAGAATATTTTAAAATATCTCCTTCAGATAAAATGTTACGATTCACTCCAAAATATTCAGGAAATTTAGATTTTAATTTAGAAGTTTTAAATTTTGATGGGATTAATTCACCACAAGTTTCATTAATTCCTGAAAATGTAAAATTTGAAATAATTAGAAAAAATAACAATTTTAAATTGTTTTTTACTGGAAAAGTTAAGCCAGAAGAAGAAATTTGGATTAATTTAGGAAAATCTAATTTAGTAAATCTTGATTTTAAAAGCGAAAATAAATTAGTTGTATGTGCAAATGGAAACATAGTAGATAAAAAATTTGTAACAAAAATAATAAATGAAAATATTTGTTCTTTTTATTCTCCACCAAATAGCCTTATTGAATTAAATTATAGTAATTCAGATAATATTATTGTTATTAAAAAAACATTAGCTAATGAACAGGTGCAACAAATAGAAGGAGCTGGTGCAGGAGCAGCCTTACAAAATGCTCTAAGAGATTGGGGTTATGCCAAATGAAAAAAACTGCAAAAATTATTTCTGACAAAGAAATAATTTATAATATTTTTTCTTCTTTGCACCAAAAATGGCCTGATGCAAAATGTGAATTAAATCATAATAATTCTTTCCAACTACTCATTGCGGTTGTTTTAAGTGCTCAAGCAACCGATAAATCTGTGAACAAAGCACTAGAGCCTCTTTTTACTTCTTATCCGCAATTTTCTCCTAAAGACTTAATAGAAATGGGCGAAGAAAATTTTCTTAAAGTTATAAAAAGTATTGGCTTGGCAAAAACTAAAGCAAAAAATTGTTATAATTTATCAAAAATTCTTGTTACAAAATATCAGGGAGAAGTTCCCAAAAAAAGAGAAGAATTGGAATCTCTACCTGGAGTTGGACGGAAAACTGCAAATGTCGTTCTGAATGTTGTGTATCAACAACCAACAATGGCTGTCGACACACATGTTGATAGAGTTTCGCAAAGAATAGGACTTGTAGAAGAAACAAACGATAGGCTAAAAATTGAAGAACAACTATTAAAAATAGTGCCTAATCAATTTGCACTACAAGCACATCACCTACTTATTTTTCAAGGCAGGTATCATTGCACAGCAAAAAACCCTAAATGTGATTCTTGCCCCATTACAAATTATTGCTTAAAAAAAATTAAACATTAAATAAAAAGTTCATAATATCACCGTCTTTACAGACATAATCACGACCTTCTTTTCTATATAAGCCGGCTTCCTTAACTTTAGTTTCACTGCCTAACCGAATTAAATCATCATATGCATAAACTTCTGCGCAGATGAAACCCTTTTCAAAATCAGAGTGAATCACACCAGCTGCTTGAGGTGCTTTACATGCTTTTGGAATAGTCCAAGCACGAACTTCTTGTACACCCGCTGTAAAATAGGTCATTAATCCCAGAAGCGAATAACCAGCTTTTATCAATCGATCTAAGCCAGGCTCGGTAATTTTTAAATCATCCATATATAATTTAGCTTCTTCTGCATCTAATTGGCCAAGTTCTTCTTCTAGTTTTGCTGATACAACAACAACCTTCGAACCTTCTTTTTCAGCTAAGTTTCTTAATGCGTTTACATGTTTTGAATTTATAGCATTATCTGCAAGTTCATTTTCATTTACATTTGCTGCATAAAGAACTTGTTTCCGCGTAATTAAATGCAAACTTTTGAGATAATCATCTTCATCTTCGTTTAAAGTAACAAAAGATCTTGCAGGTTTTAAACCTTCTAAATGATTTTTTAATCTTAATGCACACTCGTGGGAAGCCAAGATTTTTTTATCATTATTTTTTAATAATCTTGACATTTTATCTAAGCTTTTATTTACAGTTTCAAAATCACTATAAACAAGTTCTGTATTAATTGTATCCACATCTCTAACAGGGTCTGTGCTTCCATCAACATGTGTAACATTTGAGTCTTCAAAGCATCTTACAACGTGCACAATGGCGTCTACTTGCTTAATATGTCCAAGAAATTGGTTTCCTAAACCTTCGCCACGGCTTGCACCCTTTACAAGACCAGCAATATCTACAAATTCCATAAAAGTTGGTACAACACGCTTTGCATTTACAATTTTATTAATATTATCGAGTCTTTCATCAGGGACAGCGACACGACCCACATTCGGCTCAATTGTACAAAAAGGATAATTTGCTGCTTGTGCATTTGCAGTTCTTGTAACAGCATTAAATAGGGTTGATTTTCCAACATTAGGAAGTCCAACAATTCCGCAATTAAATCCCATAAAAACCTCTTTATTCAATGATCTATTGCCATGTAAAACGGCAGCTGGCTACACTAAGATGATTTTCCATCTTAGGCAAGTTCAAATACGAAGGTTGTGCTACTTTGGTTGACACTTCTGTAACTCGTGTTAAACCAATCGTGAGCCTATGATTTGAGTTGACTTTAGTTGAGGCATCGTCTCACTGCGTTAACACTGTCCTGCTGCAACTGGGAATTTATATTTGTATTAAAGGAATATTACATGAATTCTGAAAACCTAAATAGAACTATAGAGGGAGCAACTGTTCAAGGACCTGCGGATGATAACGATAACTCACCAATGGCAAATGAAAAACTTCTAAGTTTTTCTACCTGTCCAGATGAATACAAAATGTTTATTGAGGAAACAAGCTTAGAAAAGTTAGTTTATTGGAAACTCTTTAATTTATTTGAAAAATTTGATGAAGATTCTCCAAACGACATTTTGAAAACTGTTTTAGCTCATGTAGAACGCCCTCTTTTTGCTTTAGTTTTGAAGAAAACGAAAGGCAATCAAAGCAAAGCCGCTGATGTTCTTGGCTGTAATAGAAATACTTTACACCGCAAGTTGAAAGAGTTTTCTATTGAACCTAGAGATTTGCGTAGAGCGCTTAGAAGCTCTGATCAATCCACTCCACGCACTTCTTTTTCTGCTAAAACAGAAGAAGTTTCATTATAAGAATTTTGGAGTTGATGCTCAGATTTATAAATAAAGAGTGTTTTTTATAGGTTAAACAATGACAACAACTCCACAAGTTTCTCATTCAATCACCGGACTTCCGCATTCAAGAGAAGCTGAACAAGCTGTTCTTGGAACTATACTTACTACCCCATCTAGTATTTTTGGGTATACAGATAAACTTATACCCGATTATTTTTTTGATCCTCAACACAAAATTATTGTTGCAGCTATGCGGGAACTTGTAGCTGAAAACAAACCAGCTGATGTTACCTTAGTATATGGGAAACTTCGCGAAAAAGGCGATAACCTAAAAGTAGGTGACCTTGAAGGGGTTAGAAGGCTTTTAGAATTTAATGCGCGTCCAGAACTTCTTGGATACTGGCTTGATGAAGTAAAAAAGTATTGGGAACTGCGCTTGGTTATCGAAGCCTGTGCCGAAATTGTGATCAAAGGTAAAAAAGTAGCTGGGGCAAATGTTGAAGAATTTCTTAGTTTTGCAGAAGCAAAATTTACACAACTTGCAGAATCAAGAATTACAACTGGTTTAATTCCATCTTCGCAGGTGGTAAGACAAACCATTCTTGATTTGGAAAAAATATTTCAAAATCCAGGTAAGATTACTGGTATTCCAAGTGGTTTTTCAGATTTAGATAAAATTACTGCAGGATTTCAACCTTCTGACCTCATTATTTTAGCGGCACGTCCAGCTATGGGAAAAACCTCATTAGCTTTAAATTTTGCTGCTAATGCTGTTCTCTATCATCAAAAGACAGTCGCCTTTTTTAGCCTTGAAATGAGTAATTCCCAGCTTATGCAAAGAATGCTGGCAACAGCTGCTAAAATTGAATCACATAAATTTCGTGATGGTAAAATGACTAGTGATGAATTGGGTCGACTATATCCAGAAGCAGCTTCATTCCAAACTGATAAATTATTATTAGATGATTCACCAGGAATTAGTATTATTGACTTGGCCAGCCGCTGTCGAAAAGTAAAAAGAGAAAAAGGTGCTTTAGATCTTATCATTGTTGACTATTTGCAACTTATGTCCGCCCACGGAGCTGGAAAAGGTTCGCAAAGTCGTGAGCGAGAAATTTCAATAATAAGTATGGGATTAAAATCATTGGCAAAAGAATTAAATTGCCCGGTCATTGCATTATCTCAGCTAAATCGTGGACTAGAACAGCGACCTGATAAACGACCTCGTCCTTCTGATTTACGTGAATCAGGTTCAATTGAGCAAGATGCCGATCAAATTATGTTTGTCTATCGAGATGAAGTTTATAATAAAGAAAGCCCAGATAAAGGAATCGCTGAAATTATTATAGGCAAAAATAGACATGGTTCGATTGACACAGTTAAATTAGCATTTCAAAGTAGTTATACCTCTTTCCATAATTTAGCTCGCTTTGATAATTAATAAATTCTTACCCTCTAAAAATTTTATTAAAAGCAGCAATAAATGCCCATCAATAAAAAAATAAACTTCCGATCAAAGAGATAAGTGACTACTAAATTTTATGACTTGGAGCATATTTAGTGACAATTTCACCGTTCCATAACATTGATATTGTTCTAATATACAAACCTTTTCATTTTTATTTATCGATAAGTGACATTACTGATGTAAAATTAAACATCATTGAAAATGATTTAGATGAAGAAATTAATCAAAAATTAATTGACCATGACAGACTAAAATTATTTATTTTAAAGCCTCAACAGTACAATCAAAAATTTGAACAAATACAAAAATTTTTAAACACAGGAAACAATTCAAAGCATATAGGATTTCTGCTAGTCGAAGACCCGCAAGAAAAATGCACTATTTTATTGAGAAAAAAAATAGAAAAATATTGCAAAAGTAACAACATTATTAATTTTTTAAAAACACCTTTAGCAAAAAATCAGTTCTTTTATGAGGTCAGAAACTCTATACAAACACTATTTTTAAAGTGTAGTTATGAATATCTAGAAGCTTTTTCTTTTTTAAGAGATGTTGAAAGTAAAGCAATTAAAGATCTTAGCAAAGCAATGACAAATAAGTCATTTCTAGCAAAAGATTTTATTGATCTAGTTTTGAAAAAAAGCATGGAAATAACCATGGCAGATGCTGGATTTATTTTTATTAACGAAGAAAGTTTTCACTCAGAAAATAAAGGAAATTTTGCAAGTAAAATACAAAACTTAAACCGTCCATTAAAGTTTTACCAAAAAGGAAAAATTTTAAATAGCCAAAAAATATTTTTAAGAAAAAACTATTTAGATCCAAGTCATTCAAAAGTTACAAGACACTTAGTTGAAAATAAAATAGGTATTTCTTGGTTTGACAACAAAAATAATTTAAACCCAAAAGAAAAAATAATAGCTCTAAAAAAAGTTTCACCTCTCAATGAAGTAGACTTTGATAGTAAAACGTATAAAATTCGCTCTTACTGCGCATTTCCAATTCTTTTACCATCTGGTGAAATGGAAGGATTTATTCTTTTGATTAATAAAAGAGTATCAGAAGATCATATATTAACTAAACAATATGATATAGAAAATTATGTTACTAAGTTTAGTTCGCATGATTTAGATTTACTTGAATCATTTACTAATCAAGCAGGTATTGCTCTAGATCATTCTAAATTAATTTATGATTTAAAAAAAGTTTTTGAATCTTTCACTGCAGCAAGTATAACTGCAATTGAATCTAGAGATCCAACTACAAAAGGACATAGTGAAAGGGTTGCAACTTTAACTGTAGGACTTGCTGAAGCAGTCAATAAAACAAGTACTGGAATTTACAGTGGTCTAGAGTTTTCAAAAATTCAAATAGAAGAAATACGGTATGCTTCTCTTCTCCATGATTTTGGAAAAATTGGTGTTAGAGAACATATTTTGAATAAAGAGAAAAAATTATTTCCGCATGAATTAGAAAATATAGAGTCAAGGTTTATTAATTTACAAGATAAACTTAAAATAAATATTTTAGAAAACTACATAAATAATTTACTTTTAAAAAATCAAGCCCCAAATAATATTGACCTAGAAAAAATAAGAATTGAAATTGAAAAAACTACTGAAAAATTACAAAAATTTTATAAAATAATTCAAGAAGTGAATGAGCCTGCAATTTTATCGCAAGAGTTTTTTGATAAAATATCTGAAATAGCGGCTACAAAAATAATAGTTGGCAATTTATCTTTCCCTTTACTGACAGAAAGAGAAATAGAAGCATTAAGCATTAAAAGAGGTTCTTTAAGTCAAGCTGAAAGATTAGAAATTGAAAGTCATGTAACACATTCTTATAATTTCTTAGTTCAAATCCCATGGTCTAGTGACTTAAAAGATATACCAGAAATAGTATATGGTCATCATGAACGCTTAGATGGATCTGGTTATCCCAGAAATTTAAAAGGAAAAAATATCCCTGTTCAAGCTAAAATGATGGCAATAACAGATATCTACGATGCACTTGTGGCACGAGATAGACCATATAAAAAAGCTGTACCTTATGAAAGAGCGCTCAGTATTCTTGAAAGTGAGGCTAAAGCTGGAAAGCTTGATTCAGAATTATTTAGGATTTTCGTTGATGCAAAAATTGGAGAGTTGACTCTCGACCAAAATGAAATTGATGCCAAAATTAACAGTAAACAAACTTCAGTAGCTTAATTATATTTCTTTTAAATTATATTGTTTGAACAATTTTTTAAGAGCACCACTACTTTTTAATTTTTGGATTATTTTATTTACAACTTCAATTTTAGGATCCATATTTTTTCTTGCAATTATTCCTAAATTATAAATTTGATCGGGTTTATTTGAAATAATAATTTTATCTTTAACATCAGGATTTTTATTTAAATAAAAATCTAAATATGAATGAGTTACTATACCAATATCTCCTCTATCATATAAAATCATTTGAATACTTCCATCATGATCTGATGTTAATTCTGCACGAAAATTTTTCTTTAAAAAATCTATATCATTATTATAGCTTGCGAAAGCATAATGATATCCTTTAATTCCAACAAATTTTTTATTTTTCTTATCATTAAAATAGCTTTGATCACGTCCTTCTTTCTTTTTAGTTATATAAACTTCTTCATCTTTGGTAAGTAATTCTGAAGAAATTACATCATAATCTTTCCATCCCCAAACAATATCTTCAAAAAAAACCATATCAAATTGATTACTCTTATAATCAATATATCTACGACCTGAGGAAGTTGGTACAAACTCAAATTTGTAATCATTTTGAATTTTATTCATTTCATTTATCAGTTCAATTGTTATACCAGTTTGTTTAGCACTTGGATTATGCTGATCTACATAAGGGGGGAAAGTGTATCCTCCAACTTTTACAGTTGTAGAAGGAAAACCCTTGTTGTCTAAAAGCAAAATAAAACAAACTAAATATTTAAATATACTTTTTTTCACACCCCCCCCTTTTTATTAATATAAATTAACTATAATAGTTTTGAGATTTTAGTTTAGTTAAAAATGACTAAATTTTGACTTATTAAAATATTAAATATTGTTTTCTTTTAATTTCTAAATTTTCTATTGTAACCTCTTAAAATATCATTTGCTACTTTTGTAGTATCATCCATCAAAAGTTTAGTCGGCTTTTCTGGATATTCAATTTCACCTTTTGCATTGAATTTTGATAAATACCCATTCTTATAAGCGGCTTCTAAAGTAAGTTTATGTTCTTCATTCATAGAACTAGAATAAAAAGCGATAACATTTTCTGGGTTTAAATAAAAAGGTAATTGTCCAATTAAAGAAACAGACTCGCCTGGAAAAATAAAAATACTCTTTGTTTTATATGATAAAAACAATATTGGATCAAAAGAAGAGTGCTTGATTCTTTGTTTTCCATTTATTTCAAAAGAAAAATTAAAAAAAACAAAAGGAATTTTATTTTTGTTTAACAAACTAACAAAATATTCACTCACTTTATCTACTGCATTTTTCCTTGACTCTCCTGTTTTATATTCATGCAAACAGATAACAGCACCTGTTTTAGGATCATATTTGCCTGTCCTAGGTCCATTTTGAACAATTACTGTTTTTTTTGAATTAGATTTTTTCCAAATATTTTGGACATTTCTAAATAAATTATATGCTGATTCCTTAGAAAAGAAATGAATTTTATTATTGCTATCTGGAGCGTCTCCTGGCAATAAAACTGTAATATAATTTTTTTTCAGATCAAATTGTTTATTGTAATTCCATTTATCATATGAATTTTGTAATTCTTTAATTGTAGGATTTATATTAGGAACTGTTATTGTTTTTGAAACATTAGGAATATCTTTAACACTTTCAATTTTTTCAATATTATTTAGACTTGCTTCTGGTATTTGCAGATGATCTAGTTTTAGCTTTTTATAGTCTTTAATTTTTGCTGAGTACTGATGCATTCCCCAGTATATGTAGTAATTATTGTCTAATAACTCATCACTAATTGCTTCAAGAGCTTCCCCTCCTTTCTCACCTGCAGTTAAAAGTAGATACTTCGTCTCTTTTTGAAATTTTATATTACTCTCTTTTCTATTTACTATATCTTTCAACTCTTTTATTATTTTCATTTTACTTTCATTAGCATTAATTGAATATATTTCTTTATTTTCTAACTTTGATGATAATTCTTTTTCTAAAGATTGAATATGAGCTGCATCACCAGCTTGCGAAAAACTATATAATAAAATTAATTTAGTTAGCATAAATTTTTTCCAATCAATTTACTTTTTTTTAGCTACTTATAACTGTTCATCTATCTAATCTGCTTAAATAAACTACAATATCATTTTTTATTAATACAAGAATATTTTTTAAGATATTTAACTTTAAGAATTTAATTTTTTAGGCATTTGCAAACATAAAATTTGTCATTTAGTTGTTGCTTTTTATTTACTTAGGAGGAAATCATAGTGTTAAAAAAAATGCTTAATAAAATTACTTTAATTTTAATTACTTTTGCATCATTTCATGCTTGTACAACAACAAGTAAAAATGAACAAAATACTTCTGTATATTTTAGAAAAGATATTGCTATTAAAACTGATAAAATAATACTTTTTCCAACAATGTATCTCACAAAACATAATTTTGTTGAAGAAAATAAAATTTTTAAAGGCACATTAATCGATGCTAAAATTACATCGAGTTGGGCAAGTAACCTTAATAAGGCTACATTACTTCCAATTCCTCGTCAAGTTTTAAACGAAATTCCAGCAGCCTGGGAAAGCATGTATATTCTCGCTTCTATGATGGATAACTCAGAAGAAATTAAAAAAAATGTAAATAATTCTGTGTTGGAAAAGTTTGTACACAATATCACAAAAAAATATGGTAAAAATAGTGTTTTAGCTTTATCTGTTGTTTTTGAAAATGAAAACGAATATATTTCAACTCATACAGTTCATAAAAATATAGGATTATATGATACAAAATCTATGTCTTGGAAGTGGATTACAAAAGATACTTTTGATTCAAGTTTTATTCCAGTCCCATATGATGTAGCAGTTGGAAAGATAATTAGTAATTCTTTTGATGCTGTTAAAAAGCAAAATAAAGATAAATTATTTTAATTTTTTATAATTTAGACTGTAAAAAATTTTTATTTTTTTCAGCTAATTTTACGGGATCTATTGGACTTTCCATATCAACAAAACTTTCGTAGTGATCTGGGGAGTACCAACGTTTTCCTGATATTCTATCTACTATCACCCTTTTTGCATCTCTAACCCTAACATGCTCTTCTACAATTGGAATATCAATTTCATAAAGATCAAAATTTTCTGTTAAACCTTTAATTCGTCCTTCATTATTCCAAAACTTTTTGGCTGTATTAAAATCAATTAAATCTGAAATACTATATGCTCTAGAGGGTACTTTATGCCTTGCATTTCCACCTAGCTTATACATATCAATACGCAAACTTCCTGTTCTCTGAAAAGGATTGGCAGCTGTATTTATCTCCTCGCTTGAATGTGTTTTCAGCATGTCAGAATAAGATAACTTTCTTTGTCCCATGGTGTTAGGATTTTGCGAACTACTCGAAACCAATTGCTCAGCAATTTGTGATGGTCTACGCTCTGCTCCAAGATGGCCATTTCCAGAATTTATATCAACAGCACTTACGGAATGAGTAATTTCATTTATTCTTGTGCCAAATGGATCCATTGGTGAAATAGCACCATCAGTTGACGGAGAATTAACATTTGAAATTGTTTTTTCAATAGGTACAACTCTTCTATTAGCTCCTCCATTATTTGAAGTTGCTAATGAATTTGGCCTTGTTAATCCTGAAGGAACTTTACCTCCCTTTAAAGCACCCTTAATGGGTCCTGATGTGATGATATCTGCACTTATTTCAGCAATTAAAGATCCTACAGTTGTATGTGATGTTGTTACTAGCCCTAATGGGTAATCCCAATTTGGACAAATTAGATTATCTGCAACAATATATCCCCAATCAGATTCCGCTAAGGCATTACCCGCTGCTCCAACAAAACGAAACTCATTTCCAAAAGTACTTGTACAGAAATTAACGAGCAATCTACAAGCCTGTAATCCATTATTTGTTGCAATTTGATTTTTAGCTATCGCTACTTGATTATTAAAGCCTGAAATACTAGCTCTTTTATTTCTTTTTAAATTTTCATTAGAAAATTCTTCCCACGCATTCCAATTTTCCAATTTTTCCCATTCATTTGAGTCGCTAAATTTCTGATTGGAAGAATCAGTATGTAGCTGCGCTTCTAATTGAGAAGTAGGCTCTGTATTTTGCTGTCTAATAGTCATTTTTTCTTCTGTACTATATGCTGATATTGTTCTACTAAAAAGATTATTTAAATCTAAATTTAAAGCACTATGCAATGCAATAGGCGCATTAACAATTTTAAGATTTCCTTCAAGCCAAAAATATTGTGTATTAGGATTAGGTTCATTTTTATTGTGATATGGAGCCCAATGCCATTTAGAATTACCATTGGAACAAAATAAGTAGGAACCATCAGCAAAGGCATTTGAATGAATAACTAAAGTAGAAATCAAAAATAACACTTTTTTATTGAAATTAGACATAGCAAACCTCATAGATAATCGTTTTATGATCAAATTTAAAAAAAAATAAATACTAATTAAAATTCATATAAAATAAATGTTTATTAATTTTTTTATTTTATTTTATTATTCTGTTTTTATTTGTTATTTTCTTAGTACTAAATTTCTAACAATATGATTTAACATATATTAAATTTTTTATGACCGATTAAGAAAAGACAAATTCTGATAATCGATTTAATTAGATTACCAAAAAATTAAAAAATGTCAAATTCGGTAAAAATCTAAACAAATTTCTTTGTAACAATTAATATGAACGTAAAAACCTGACTAGTTCTTTATCAATATTTTGATAGGACATAATATTTTTCCGCTTTTACGTCTGAATAAAAAGAACTATGATAGCTTAAATAGGGATGTGTAGATTCAAGATTTCATTTTTTATTTGTGCATTTTAAATGGATACAAGTAGAATATTTGCCTTATTGGAGGCATATTATAAATAATATTTTAAGGTCAATAAAATATAAAGTAATATTTTTATTCCCAACTTGTAACATAATTTTTAAACTTTCAAAAAATATTTTATTTAGTGAAGCATGAAATATTTAATTCAGGAACTATAATGTCTGCTTGATACAATTCTTCTTTAGTATGAGATGTTGTCAATGCTATGCAAAAAGCATTGGCTGCTTTCGCTGCTTTTACGCCACTAATGGAATCCTCAATAATCACCGTTTGATTTACTGGAATATGTGATAAATTTATTGCTTTCAAAAAGCCTTGTGGCGACGGCTTACTTTCAGTAATATCTTCACATGATATAATATTTAAGAATAAGCTTTCTATCCCTAATTTTTTTATATGAAACAATATTTCATTTTTACTTGCACCTGACACAATTGAATAAATAAAATTATTTTTATATTCATTAATAAAATTTATAGTAGATGGTATAGCTACATCTTCTGTTTGAATAATTTGCATATAAATTTTATTTTTAATTTTTATAATTTCTTCAATACTAGAATCAATATTCAGCATTTTGAAATAGTCTTCAAAAGCCTTTTCATTCGTTCTACCAATAAAAAATTTGAAATATAATTCTTCTGAAAAATCATGATTAAAGCTTTCTTTTAAAGCAATTTTTGATGACAAAAAATGAATTTTTTCATCATCCACAACCACTCCATTAAAATCAAAAATAACATGTTTTTTTTCCATAATACAAAACCTTACTTTTATACTTTTTTATTTTGGAAGAAATTTTTGGTGACCCTTACGGGATTTGAACCCATGTTCCCATCGTGAAAGGATGATGTCCTTGACCTGCTAGACGAAAGGGTCAGAAAAAACGACTATTGAGTTTTATTCTGTAGCAAAAAGATATTTTTGATACAATGCAACAAGAAAGACATTTATTAACAGATTAGATTCAAAGACAAAAAAAAACCAACCTAGCTAGGTTGGTTTTTTATCAATAAGGAGTGAATGGTGACCCTAACCGGATTCGAACCGGTGTTACCGCCGTGAAAGGGCGGTGTCCTAGGCCTCTAGACGATAGGGCCATTACTTCCGTGAACGGGTTAGTATTCTTTCAGAGGAAAAGAGTCAAGCGTTTTTGAAATTTTTTTTTCACAGAAGTCTAGAGGACTCAGATATACATTTTTTTTATAGCTGAGAAGAAATTATTATGTCACACTTTGTTTTATATCTACCGACAAGAAGTTATGACATTTTATAGCGCACATGTTTTAAATACATGAGCTTGTTTTGTTTTTTGGAGGTTTTTATGGTTCAAGATCTTGATATGGTTAAAAAAGTTTATGCAAATTTTAAATCTAATGTAGATGCTGCCCGCAAACTTCTTGGCCGACCGATGACTTACACCGAAAAAATTCTTTACGCACATTTAAAACCAGCAAACGGCTCAAAAGGAACCGAATTAAATAACTTTGCACGTGGAAAAGACTACGTGGACTTCTTTCCAGACAGAGTCGCAATGCAAGATGCTACTGCTCAAATGGCTCTTTTGCAGTTTATGTCTGCAGGAATCCCAAAAGTAGCCGTTCCTTCAACAGTTCACTGTGACCACCTTATCCAAGCTGAAATTAACGCTAAAACCGACCTAGCAACAGCAAATAAAGATAACGCTGAAGTCTATGAGTTTTTGGCAAATGTTTCAAAAAAATATGGAATTGGATTTTGGAAGCCTGGTGCTGGTATTATCCACCAAGTTGTTCTTGAAAACTACGCTTTTCCTGGTGGAATGATGATCGGTACAGATTCACACACGCCAAATGCAGGTGGTCTTGGAATGATTGCCATCGGAGTTGGTGGCGCAGATGCCGTTGATGTAATGGCTGGTATTCCTTGGGAACTTAAATTTCCTAAACTTATTGGAGTCAAATTGACTGGCTCTTTAAAAGGCTGGGCTTCACCCAAAGATGTTATCTTAAAGCTTGCTGGCATCTTAACAGTAAAGGGCGGAACTGGTGCTATTGTCGAGTATTTTGGCCCTGGGACTACGACTCTTTCCTGTACTGGGAAAGGTACAATTTGCAATATGGGTGCTGAAATTGGTGCCACTACTTCACTATTCCCATATGATTCCCGTATGGCTGACTATCTTAAAAAGACAGAGCGTGCTGAAATTGCAAAACTTGCTGACGGCCTAAGTGAATACTTAAAAACAGACATAGAAGTAGAAAAAAATCCAGAAAAATTTTACGATCAGGTCGTTACTATTGACCTTGATACCCTTGAACCACATGTAAATGGTCCATTTACCCCCGACTTAGCGACTCCTATTTCTCAATTCGCAAAAGCAGTAAAAGACAACAACTGGCCTGCTCAATTAAGTGCTGCACTCATTGGTTCTTGTACGAATTCATCATACGAAGATATTGATAGAGTTGCATCAGTAGCAAAACAGGCTGCGGCGCAAGGAATAAAATCTAAATGTGAATTTCTAATCACTCCAGGAAGTGAGCAAGTTAGAGCAACCATTGAAAGAGATGGACAATTAGGCATTTTAGAAAAGCTTGGCGCAAATGTAATGGCGAATGCTTGTGGGCCATGTATTGGTCAATGGAAGCGTCATGGAGCACAAGAAAAAAATTCTATTGTCACAAGCTTCAATCGTAATTTTACTGCTAGAAACGACGGCAACCCTAAAACACATGCATTTGTTGCCTCACCTGAAACAGTCATTGGCTTTGCTTTAGCTGGAGATCTTTCCATCGACTTTACAAAAGAGCCTGTCATGAATGACAAAGGCGAGAAAGTCATGTTGCAAACACCAAAAGGGCTTGATCTACCAGACAAAGGCTTTGTAAAAGATGAGCATGGATATGTTGCGCCTGCAGCTGATGGCTCTAGTATTTCTGTAAACATCAACCCACAAAGTGATCGTTTACAAGCTTTAAGTCCATTCAAGGCTCCGCATGTTGAGAATGATTTTAATAGTTTAAAACTTCTTATCAAAGCTAAAGGCAAATGCACTACAGATCACATTTCAATGGCTGGTAGCTGGTTAAAGTACCGTGGGCATTTGGATAATATTTCAAATAACCTACTTATTGGCGCGATCAATGCTTATAATGGTGAAGCCAATAAAGTGAAAAACCAATTAAATGGAAATACTGGAGCAGTTCCGGCTACTGCCAGGGACTATAAAGCTAATGGAATTGGTTGGATTGTTATTGGAGAAGAAAACTATGGTGAAGGAAGTTCGCGTGAACATGCAGCGCTTGAACCTCGTCACTTAGGCGGTAAAGCTATAATAGTTAAAAGCTTTGCACGCATTCATGAAACAAATTTAAAGAAACAAGGCATGCTACCTTTAACTTTTGCTACTCCTGCTGACTATGAAAAAATTAAGGAAGATGATACTTTTTCACTAAATGCAAAAGATTTAGCACCAGGTAAGCAGCTTACTTTAACTGTAAAACATGCTGACGGACAAACAGATACTATTTTGTTAAATCACACCTTTAATGAGCAACAAATTGGCTGGTTTAAAGCAGGAAGCGCTTTAAATTTAATCGCAGCTACTTCAAAAAAGTAACACTTTATTTATAAGTGTTACTTTTCTCCTCAAATTATTCTTATTTCCTTTTAAAATAAATTACACTTAATAATGAAGAAAAACATTACCTATAAAACAAGAGAGTTTTCAATTTAGTTAATTTAACAAATAGATTAAATCAAATTAGAAAGGAAATATTCTGTGCATAATTATTTTAACAAGAATTTTATATTAACATTAATTTTAAGTATCATATTTTTTTTACCTGAATTATTTGCTGAAGAAAAAAAGACTTCATGCTGTGGTGTAATAAGTCCAGCAGGAAATTCTCTTCTTAAATTCTTAGATGAATCAGGTGTAGAGCATCTATGGCTTGCACACTTGCATGTAAATTGGGAAACAGGAAAACCAGATAAAAAAGCTGATTATAAAGGCCCTGGAAAATCTACGCATTGCAGCGCTTTTGCTGCAGCTATGGCAAAAAGACTCAATATCTATATGTTAAGACCACCAGAACATGGTCAAATATTGTTAGCCAATGCACAAGCAAGATGGTTTGGAACTCATGAGGGGATCCAAAACGGCTGGAAAAGCTTAACAAATATGCAAGAAGCACAAAAACTAGCAAATGAAGGTAATTTTGTAGTAGCCACTTTTCAAAGTCCAAACCCCAAAAAACCTGGACACATTGCAATTATCCGCCCAGCTGAAAAAACCCTAGAGCAATTGCTTTTACAAGGTCCTGATATTATCCAAGCAGGGAGTCAAAATAAATTATCATGGAATGTTAAAGCAGGATTTGAACACCACAAAGGTGCTTGGCCCAACAATATTAAGTATTTTTACCATTCACTGACAAAAATTTCCGAGCCTAGATAAAAAAATTAATCTGTTTAAAAATGGTATTGCAGTTTGAATAGCAAAATATATTTACAAGAAAAATTATTAAAAAAATTTTAAACTTTAATTTCAATCTAATTTTAATTTAATAAACTTTATTACCAAACACTTCTAATTAACAAAAATATATTTAATATCTAGAATTAAGCTTATAAATATTTTTTGAAAAAGTAATTAATTGCTAAATTAACCTATAATTTTTTTCTCTATAAAATCTTCTTTTTTATCAATTTGCTTTGCATTTATAAAAAAGTACAGACTTGAAACGTAAATTAGATATAATAAAGACAAATAACCACCTAATTTTATATTGCTTAAATCTCTGTATATAAAGTTTGCAAACTCAGTACCACATGCAAGGATAATGATTAGCATAACACTAAATAAAGCACTTACTATTCCTTTGGGTAATTCCGATGAAAAAAGGAGCAAACGTGTTATAGGTGAACTTACTAAACCTAATCCTAAGGAATATAAAGAGAAAGCAAAAACCATTACATAATAATGCTGATTAAGGAGAATAGAAAATACAAGACTTGAAAACAATCCTATACCAATTAAAATTGTTCCAATTTTAATAAGAACTTCTAAATCACATTTTTTAATTAAAAACTGCAAAATAATTACACCTAAGATAAACGAACCAAATACTGGTATTTGATATAAACCGTAATCAAACCTTGATAATTCAGCTTTTCTCATCAATAATAATGGAGATAACGCAATCCAAATTATTATTGAAAGTTCAGCAAAAGAAAAAGCCAATACTCCAAATATAAATTTTTTATTTTTGAATAGTGCTTTATATTGCAAAGCTGTTTCCCTTAAAAAATTTCCACTTTTTTGCTTGGCTATTGAGTTAACTTTTGCATCAATTGGGAAAAAGAAGTAAAGTCCTATCAGAGCTATACATGCAAAAAAACCAATGACTAAATTTATTCCACGCCAGTTATAATATTGTAAAAATAAACTTCCCGATAAAGGTCCAATTAATGGGGCAATAATAGATATTGTTGTCATAATAGAAATTATTCTAACCGCCAGCTTTTCTTCAAACATTTGTTGTATTTTGGCATATCCAATCACTCCAATATAGCAAATACCCATGCCTTGAAGAAACCTTGAAACCAAAAACTCCTCAATATTTCTGGATAGTCCATTAACTACTGTTGCAGTCAAAAATAATAAAACTCCTCCAAGCATAATTTTACGACTGCCATATTTATCAGAAAGAGGTCCTAATAATAATTGTAAAGTAGCACCTCCAAGCACAAAAATAGTTAATGAAGAGGCTATAAATGAATCTGAAACATTAAATTCATTTACTATATTAATCATAGCTGGCATAATCATATCATTTGCAATATATACACTGAACTCGTAGACTAGTAAAAAAGTAACAAATAAGAATGCAAGTGTTTTATTTTGTTTTGACATAAAAATCTCTTAATATTTATAATTCTACAAGAAAAATGAATTGTTATATAAATAATATAAGCAATTTAGAAAATAAAAAAACAATCTATAATTTAAAAATAATTAAGCCAAAGCTTATTTTTTTTACAGTAAAATCTATAACATAGACATTATAGACAAATTTTTTATCACAGAAATAAATATAGAGCAAGGGTATTTTTTTAGAAAATAGTTATAATTATTAATAATATTCTTTACTAATAATATCTTATAATATTTTTTATCAAACTTTTAACAATAAATAAAATTTATTAAATTCATTTAAAAACCATTTCAATTTTTTCTAGTGCCCTATTTAATTGATTTAAAGGACACGCAAAATTTAAGCGCATAAATCCTTCTCCACCTTTTCCAAAACGGGTCCCAGGATCTAAAGCAACATTTGCATTTTCATAAATAAGCTTTTTTAATTCAATATCTTTTAAGTTCAAGCTCTTAAAAGATATCCAAGCTAAATAAGTTCCATCTGGAGAAACATGTTGAATAAATTTATTGTTTTTATTTGCCCAATTAAAAACAACCTCTCTATTTATTAACAAATATTCCATTAAAGAATTATACCATTTTTCTCCATATTTGTAAGCTGCCTCAAAAGATAATACAGAGAATGCTGATGGTAAAAACAAATGAAATCTGTCTAAAGCTTTGTCTAAAATTTTTTTATAATTATTATTTTCTACAATTATTACGGAACTAGAAATACTTGGCAAATTAAAAGTTTTTGCAGGAGATGTACATGTCAAAGTTAATTCAGCTATATCTTTACCTAAGCTTGCAAAAGGAACATGTTTCTTTGGCTTATAAACAATATCGCTATGAATTTCATCTGATACTACAATAATATTATATTTTTTACATAATTCAGCTACTTTTAGTAGCTCATGTTTTTCCCAAACTTTACCAATAGGATTATGTGGATTACAGAATAACAATATTTTAGGTGCATTCTTTTTACATAAATCTTCAAAATTATCAAAATCAAAAGAATAATTACCTTGTTCATTTAACTTTAATTCGTTTATTAATAATTTTCTATTATTGTTTCTTACAACCTCCATAAAAGGAGGATATATTGGAGTTTGAACAATGACTCCATCATTTTCATTTGTTAAAGAGAATATAATTATACTTAATGAAGTCACAACAGAAGGAGAATATAAACAATTATTACTTAAAACTTTCCAATTATGTCTCCTATGTAACCATTCAGCCATACATTCAAAATGCGAGCCAGAATATATTGTATAGCCAAAAAAAGGATGCTTTGCTCTTTTCTCTATTTCTTCTAAAATTTCAGGAGCACACTTAAAATCCATATCAGCAATATGCATTGGAATTAAATTTTCGTTTCCTAAAAATTTTTTTCTCCCATCCCATTTAAAACAATTACTACCAATTCTGTTAAACTCTTCATCAAAATTATAGTTATTCATTTTTTTTACACTTTTCAAATTGAGAAATACGATAGATTGGAATTTCTAATAATGGAGTAGGTCTTCCTGAATGTTGAGAATCGACAATAACATTAATTGCATTTTTTGCTTCTAAAGCCATGTATGCTAAATTTAGGTATTCGTTTTCAAAATTTCCACAAATATCAAATTCTTTTCCTAAAATCCTTATTTGTTCTGCTTTAAATAGTTGATCATCTTCAAAAGGATTTAATTTTAATATTAAATTTTCTTCTAATAATGGAAAATCAAATTTTTTTAACTGTTCTATAGTACCATGGCGCATTGAGTGCCAATATCTACCTGTCAAATAAAATATTTCTAAACCATTATTCTTTAAATATTTAACAAATTCGCATGAATTTTCAATAGTTTGATCATATTTTACTAAACTAATTCCATCAAAAAATTTCTTTTTCCAAACCCTTTCAATTGAAGAAAAGACTGCCATTATTTGTTGATTACGTAAATCAAAACCTGAATTTTCAAATAAATGCGATAAACTATATCCAATATGATCATAATTTATTTTCCTTATTTTTTGTAGAATACTTTTGTCAAAATGCACTGCTGCATCAGACTCCAGCCATTCTTTTATAATTCCGATTGTTCTGTAACCGACATCAAATAATGTCCCATCTAAATCAAATACACAAATAGGTTTTTTTTTGGTTTTTTTAGCTTTTTTAATTATTAAATTCGCCACTTCATCAGATAAAGTATCTCTTATATCCCAAGTTTTAGGCTCTGAGCGATAAATCCTACTTCTTGGATGTGGATGAGGTAAGCCAATAGAAACTTGCTCACTAAAAAACTTATCGATTGCTTCTTTAATAGAAGTACATGCTCTTTCAAGAACAGGATGGTGTAAGGAATCAGTTTCTTTTTTAATAACTTCTATTTCATTAATAATAATATGCCATAATTCATTTGCATCCATATTAGTTACCTTATTTATAAATCAATTCTGAAGGCATTACATGTGATCGGATTATTTTAACGCCATTAGCAATGCATTTAAATTCATATTCTTTAGAAATATAATCTCTTTTAATAGGTATATCTAATTCCTTATACAACTGCCCAATAAACCATTTTCTTGATAATCCAATTAGAATATGTTTATTTAAAGCTGACAATTTTTTAATAAATTTAGGAGACAGTAATTCTAAATTGTGTTCGACTGTTTTACCAAATCCAATACCAGGATCTATGATAATTTCTTTCACTCCACATCTTTCAGCATAAATCATTCTCTCTTGCAAAAATAAAATGACTTCTTCTGTACAATCTGTATATATTGGTGCATCTTGCATATTATCAGGTTTTCCTTGCATATGCATAATAACATACCCTAAATTAAAAGAAGCAGCAATTTCTGCGTTACTTATATTCTTTGTTTCATTATTATTTGAATTTAACCTTTTGATTCTTCCTGAGAATTGGTCATTAATGATATCAATTAAATTTTCTTTTGCCAATGCATAAGTCACTTCCGGGTTAAAACTATCAAGACTGATTAACACATCATCTGGTATTTTATCTTTTAAGGATAATATTACTGGATAAAGTCTATCTAATTCTTCACTAATAGAGATTTCTTCTGCATAAGGTCTTGTAGAAACAGCTCCGATATCCAAAATTTTTGCGCCATGTTTTATTAGTTGCATTGCTCTTGTATATGCAGATTCAGCTTTTAAATAAGCTCCACCATCACTAAAACTATCAGGAGTAATATTTAAAATTCCCATCCATAAATGCTTATTTTCAGAACACAATTTTCTAAATTTTTCATCACTATTTATCATTTTTATTTACTCATTTAAAATTACTAAATAAAAAACCTCACTATTTTTTAACGAGAAAAAAAAGTGAGGTCAAAAGGAAAATAAAATTAAATTATGCAGGTGTTGGAGTAGTATTTAACGAATTAATTCCAGCAGCATTTTCTTGCTTAGAATTATCACCTTCAAGACTACCACTTAAAGATTTCTTAGCCTGCATTTCTTTGATTTCTTCTGCTGTGGCAGAATTCCCAACAACAGCAAGGAACTCTTCTCCATCTAAAGTTTCTACTTCAAGTAAAATATTTGAAACTCTCTCAAAAACGTCCATATGATCAACCAAAATCTGCTTTGCAAGCTCATATTGAGTATTGATAATCTTAGATACTTCCATGTCTATTTCGTGTGCCAGTGTTTCTGAGTAATTCCTAGCTTCACCCCAATCACGTCCTAAAAACGGATTTTCACTTTTTTGGCCAAAATTTATAGGTCCTAAGCGGCTCATACCAAATTGACAAACCATGCGTCTTGCTAAATCAGTGGCTTGTTGAATGTCGTTTGAGGCACCCGTAGTAAATTGTGAAAATTTAATTTCTTCAGCGGCTCTGCCACCCATTGCAAAAGCAATTTTAGTCAGAAGATCTTCTTTGGAATAACCATAGATGTCTTCTTTTGGTAAATAAGCAGTAACCCCAAGCGCCTGTCCACGAGGAATGACGGTAATTTTATGCACATTTTCTCTGGATTTTAAATAATAAGCTACTAATGCATGCCCTGCTTCATGGAAAGCAGTTACTTTAATTGTTTCCTTAGGAAGAACTGCGCTTCTTCTTTCTGGACCCATTAAAATTTTATCTTTTGCAGATTCAAAATCTTTTTCTGTAACTCGCTTCATACCGTTGCGAGCAGCCATTAGAGCAGCTTCATTACATAAATTTTCCAAGTCAGCCCCAGAAAAACCAGGAGTACCAAGAGCAATACGCTCAACATTAATATCTTCAGTATGCTTAATTTTCTTCATATGCACGCCAAGAATTTCTTTGCGGCCTCTCACATCTGGCAATCCAACCATTACGCGGCGATCGAAACGTCCAGGTCTTAATAAAGCTGGATCTAGTACATCGGGACGGTTAGTAGCGGCTATGACGATGACTGCATCGTTTGCTTCAAATCCATCCATCTCTACAAGTAATTGGTTTAGTGTTTGCTCACGCTCATCATGCCCACCACCAACTCCTGCTCCACGATGTCTTCCTACAGCGTCAATTTCGTCAATAAAAATGATACAAGGGGAATTCTTTTTAGCATTTTCAAATAAATCACGAACTCGCGATGCACCAACTCCAACAAACATTTCTACAAAATCAGAACCAGATATTGTAAAAAAAGGAACCCCAGCTTCTCCAGCTATCGCTCTCGCTAAAAGGGTCTTACCTGTACCGGGAGCACCCATCATAAGCACTCCTTTTGGAATTCTAGCCCCAATTTCTTGAAATTTTTTATGATCTTTCAAAAAGGCAACTATTTCTGTACATTCTTGTTTTACTTCTTCAATACCTGCAACATCTTTAAATGTAACCTTATTAGCACCGTCAGTTTGCAATTTTGCTCTGCTTTTCCCAAATGACATGGCTTTTCCACCAGCACCTTGCATATTTCGCAAAAAGAGAAGCATGAAAATAACGATAATAATCAAAGGTAACCACATGGAAACAAAGTTTAACCAAGCGCTTCCTTCATCAGGTTTTTCATAATTTATTGGAATCTTTTTAGAATCCAAATCTTTCCGTAATTGAGCTCTCACTCCATCATCGGCAGGGGCATATGTTGTCACCACTGAATTATCTTTTAATTTGGCAGTTATTTCATCGCCACGTAAGTTATCAGAGCGTATACTGATACTCAAAATACTTTGAGGATCTCCTGCTGGTTTCTCAATGTAGCTAAGAAATTGAGGATATGTTTTCTGAACTTCTTCGTGAGGTTTGTACAAAAATTTAAAAGTCAGTACAAATAAAACTATAATAGCTGCCCACACTAAGGCAGCTTTCACCCAGGAATCTTTACCCATTCGAGCTCCTTAACTATCACTTTATTTAGCCTCACCTAATGAGTTAGAGGTTCATAAATTATTTATGCTTCTAAACAGGCGAACTCTACACCCTATCATACACTTTGCAACGTTACATCGGTAAGTCAAGGCACATTCATAATTCATTTCATGAAATTTTTTTGCATAACTTCTATGTCAATGTTATTATTAATCTTATTTAACTGGACAATCCAGCCCTGTGCCAAGTTAATATCCTTTTGCAAAAAATTACTTTTTTTAAAAATTTTTATTTCATGTAGTAAATTCATGGCTGCATTTCGAGTTAGCACTCTTTTAAGTTCCTTATTTTTTTCAATTAAATACATGTAAATTTCATTAACAGAAAATGCATCTAAATGCCACTTCTTTTCAATTGAATTGGTTAAATTTTTTTCTTTTTGCATAGCTAACACATTAGCGACATCATTTGACAAGGAAACAAATGCTTTTTCGTAAGAATGATTTAAATTACTCAAATGAGGTATTATATTATGTCTAATATAATTTCTATCATATTTGTCTGACTCATTAGAACTATCTAGTCTATATTTTATTTTTTCTTCATTACAATATTTTTGAAGTAGTGAAAAACTTATCTCAGCAAAAGGTCTAAAATAAATTTCGTCCTCATCAAACTCTTTTATTCCTATTAAACCATCAAGTGAACAACCTCTAATTAAATGCATTAAAATTGTCTCAACATGATCGCGGGCATGATGTGCTGTTAAAATAAAATATTTTTTACAATTTAGCTGTTTACTTAATTCTTCAGATAATTCAATAGCCTTTTTTTTCCGCCAATTTCTAGCAACTTGCTGGAAATTTTTCCCAGTTAAATTTATTTTGTAATCATTAAAATTCTCAACGTAAACAGAAATTCCATTTTTTAAGCAAAAATTAACAACAAATTGCGAATCTAAATCAGATTCTATTCCTCTCATTTGATGGTTAAAATGTTGAACAATAATAATAAATTTATTATTAGGTTTAAAATGTTTGGAATGTGCAATTTTAATTAAAGAATTTAATAAACACATGCTATCCATACCACCAGAAACTTGCACATTTAAAAGAATATTTATTTGCTCATTTAAAACATATTTTTTATCAATAATATGTATTTTTTCTAGGAAAAGATATTCAAAATTATTTAAAGATTTAACAGTAAAAGTCATTTTATCATCTCCAAAAAAATAAACACTAAGAATTTCAACTTCCAATGTTGATTTTTTTATTTTACTAGCTTTTAATAAACCTCTGGTTATTAACCTAGTATTTCTCAAACTTACAATAGTCTAATGTATTTAGCTATTTAAAGTGTTGTTACCGTATATCTAATCTAGAAAATGATTCCGGCTTCATTTTCAGTAACAGAAATCTTTTTCTAAAGGTATTGCAATGCAAATTTCTAATAAAATTGCTCAAAGATGGAACTCTATAGGTAAAAGTATTTTTTCTGAAATGACCTCACTTGCTAAATTACATAATGCAATAAATTTAGGTCAAGGTTTTCCAGATTTTTACGGTCCTATTCGAATAATTGAATCTATCTCCAAACAAGTATTAACTTGTCATAACCAGTATTCACCATCCCACGGTGAGCCTCAACTCAGAACTGAAGTTTCATTCTTTGTAGAAAAAACTACAGGTGTTATATATGATCCTGAGACAGAAATTACCATAACAAATGGCGCAACTGAGGCTATTTTTTGTGCCATAAATGCATTTGTAAATCCAGGAGATAAAGTTTTAGTTTTTGAACCCGCTTTTGATTCATATTATCAGGCTATTGCCAACGCTGGTGGGCAAGCAGTCCCGGTTAAATTACATGCACCTGATACTCCAGTAGGAGTGAGGGGAGGGGGTTGGACCGTAGACTGGTCTGAATTTGATGCTGCTTGCGCAGGAGGTATTCAACTTGCAATTTTTAATTCTCCTCATAATCCAACTGGAAAGGTATTTTCAGAAGATGAACTTGATAGAATAGCCACAAAGCTTTTAAAGAAAAATGCAATTATTCTCTGTGATGAAGTTTACGAAAATCTTGTTTTTGAACCTTATACCCACACATCATTATGTTCAATTCCTAAAATTCAACATTTAGTTGTTAGAATTAGCTCAGCAGCAAAAACTTTTGGCTTTACAAGTTTAAAAATTGGTTGGGTTTGTGCACCTCAAAATTTGACAGAAGCGATTCGAATTGTCCATCAAGCTACAGTATTTTGCAGCAGTGCTTTTATCCAATTAGCTATTGCAGATGTTATGTCAGATCATAAATGGTTGTATACCTATTTAAAGGAACAAAAAGAACAATACTTTATTAAAAGAAATTTTTTAAAATCAATTTTAGAAAGAGCCGGGTACATAGTCAGCAATACGCAAGGAACTTTTTTTATTACAGCAAATTACGCCAATCTAGCTGGAGACATATCAGATTTAACCTATGCAAAACAATTGATGGAAACAAACCGAATTGCTACAATTCCATTATCATCTTTTTACAAACAACCTCCAAAAAGCTTGCCATGGATAAGATTTGCTTTTTGTAAAAAAGAAGAGACTTTACGAGCTGTCGCTGACTTATTTCTCAATCCTTAACTTTAATTCCAGTCCATAAATAAAAACTTTCCTTTGCCTGTGTAACAAGCATTAATTCACCATTGATAGAATTTATTCCTAATTTCTTAGCTAGACTTACAGCCTTAGTATCTTTATAAATTAAATCAAAGTAACTAATATTTTTACTCTTTGCTGTTAATAAAATATTATTGGCATATGTATTTTCATCTAAGTAACTTCCATGTAAATTATCTTTATTTTCTGCCCCTAAAGGAAGAGTATTAATTAAGATTACTTTTTCATCTACAGTATAAGTAGAAAATTCCTTTGAAATATATTGATTTAATTTATCTAAACTATTCACAGTTAATTTATTTTGTTTCTCTATAAATGGAAAATTACTAATTGTTTTATCTGGATTTCTTGTAAATATATTAATATATCTACATAAATTATTTGTTATACATTCATAAATAACACTTACAGCAGATCCTCCACCACCTAATAGTATTACTTTAAAAGGTTTATTTTCTTTATTTAAATACTGAATAGATTCTCTTATTCCTAAAACATCAGTATTTTCTAGTGTCCATTTACCCTTTGAATTTAAATATAAAGTATTAGCAGAAGATACATTTTCCACTATTTCTGATCTAATCAAATTTTTATCTTCTAAAATTAAATTTTTATAAGGTAAGGTAATATTTGCCCCTATAAAATTTTGGGTATTTATTAAGCTCTTTACTAATGAAAGAAGTGTTTTTCCTTCAATTACTTCTAATGGCAAATATACTGCATTTTGATAATGTTCTAAAAACCATTTTGAATGCATTTCTGGAGAGAGCGAATGTTTAATGTTTGCACCGAACAAAAAACAAAACTTTGTTTCTCCGTTTGGAATAAAAGAATGTTGGTCAAAAATGATTTTTTCCATATAAGCCTTTATAATTATTAAAATATTACATACTAGTTTGACTAAATTTTTAGACACAATTGCCAAATTTATGTTAGGTGCACAATGAGTCTTCTAAAATAAACTCAAGGTATTTTTACAGATGTCGATATAAAAGTGAAGCGCAATGTATACGCGTCGTGAAGATGCCTTTTGCGTTAGAACGCGTCGAGATGACGCTATGTGGCATGTAATTACATCATCACCAATGATGAGAGAGGAAAACTTTATGGTGGTACGCAGAAGAAAAAAAGCCAGTACAGCAAAAAAAGTAACCACTGGCAAAAAACGTAGAAAATCTACGAAATCAAAAGTAACTAGAAAAAAACGTAAAAAAGTTACTAAAACTGCTGGTAGAAAAACTAGAGCTAAGCGCTCAACTAAAAAAGCTACGGGCACAAAAAAAAGAAAGACTAAACGTAAAACGTCTGCAAAAAGACGTAAAACTAAAGCCTCTTCTACAACTAAAAAAACCCGTAGAAAACGCACTAAAAAATCTGCAAAAAGAACAGCTAGAAAAGTTGTTGCTAAAAAAAGTGCAGATAAACATCTCAAAAAAGCAGGATAACCTAAAAGTTTATCCTGCTCCTCGAATTAACAGATTTAGTCTGTCCTACCAAAATGGGAGCCTGCCAAAATCAGGCTCCTTCTTTTATACCTATATTCTTTAAGTCTCTGCTTGACTTCTTTCATTACGACTTTTTAAGTCATCAGTAAGCTTATTCAATATCTCTGACGAAATAGCTACTATGTCTTTATCAGCAAGACCATATGCTCGTAAATCCTTAAAAATATTTTCCGCAATGACCTTCGTCATATTTGCTGACGAATTATAATTTGGTGATTGGCTTATATTTTTAATGGTATTCAAAAGTGTGTGCATTTAGATCACTCCAAAAAAGATTTGAATATACTTCTTTTCACATTTTTTTTATTCAGGTGAAAAGAAATAATAGAAACATTTTTCCACCAGCAAAAATCATGCCAAAGCATTCTTGTTTTAAGATTCGCGCTTTTGCTCGACTAGCTAGGATGCATGCTTACTATTACTGTGTCATTTATGACCCACTCTTAGAAAAAATGTAGCAAATGAGAGACTTCTTATTATTAAGACAATAAGTCATCATTATTTTTAGGTTAGCCAAAAAAATGTTATTCCTAGATGTCCATAAAAAAGTTCTTTTATAATAAAGTAAAATCTCAATTCAAGAAGATTTTAAAGTCAACCCTCTACACAAAAATTTCAGGAAGCCAAAAAATTGTCTTGACCATTGCGAGCTAAAGTCGCATGTATTTGTTGCTGAAAGTTTTTTGAGCTTGTTGTTTGCTGTATTGTAATTACTAAGATGAAAAGCCATCAAGGAGAAGCTATGGATATGCACGAACTGATTAGGCAAATGGAACGAGCTGAAAGAGTGTGGCCAGATGAAAGGCCTTGGGCGATTCAAGTGCTTGCTAGTTATCTACATGTACAACCACCTGAATTACTAAGTTTATTTCGTCAAATAAACCCAACTTTGGAAACAGAACGCGACCAAGTTCTTCCTGAAGATCTGCGCCTCTTGAAAGCTTATTGTGAACGAATTATTGAAAGAAACTCTCAAGAGAGTTTAGAAGACAAAAGAAGAGAACAAGTAAGGGCCAGAAAAACAATTCAAACCTTGTCACCAAAAATTGCTGAGATGATAGCAGCAAGAGATCATGTAAGAGCATTAAATTCTTACATTTATTTACTTGGCGAAAGTGGCGAATACGCTTTGCCAGAAGAAAAAGCTCAGTGGTATGAAGAAATGGGTCGCTTATGCTTGAAAGTAAAACGCCATCCAAATGAAGCCGCTAGATATTTTCGTTCTGCAGTAAATGCTTTAAGTCTTCTGGAAGACGCTGACGGTATTCAAGATCTTCTTGAAACTTACGACGAAGAGTTTCAAGGCGATGAAGCTCGTCGCTCTTGGGATTCAGTGATGACCACTGGGAAAGAATCTCTTTCAAAGTTAACATGTAGTGTTAGTTAACCATTAAAATGGATGTAAATAGACCTTTAGTCACATTACTAAAGGTCTAATTTATCCAAACATATAGATTTCAAAATTTTGCTCATTATAAAGGCATAGCTATGAAACGATTATTTACTCTCACTGGTTTATGTTTTTCAACCGCACTGTTATTCTCTAGTTGTTCATCTACATCTAAAACTTATGTTTTGCCCAATGAAGAAGATTATCAGGGCTATGAAATTATTGACGCTGTTGATAAAGACACGGTTTCATTAAAAGTAGATCAAGATGACAAAATTGCAGTCGTCATTCGAGATATTAGCACCACTTCATATAATTATTTAGAGCCAAGATATATGAACTCAATGGTAAAATTTGAAGGAAAAAGCAATTGTTGTAAACCTACAAGCATTACAATGGGAGCAAGCGGAAATTTAGTTTATAAGTTTTCATTTATAGGCAAAGGAAAAACAACCATAAAAATTATAGCAAGACACAAAGGAAAACTGATTACTGCAAACAGTTTTGAAGATGACAAAGAATTTTCTATAAATTTAGAAGTAGATTAACGCCTTAAAGCTCTTTGAGCTTCTCGTTTTGCATCTTTATCTTTTTCAGTGTCACGTTTATCATGATTTGCCTTACCTTTAGCAAGGCCTAGTTCTAATTTAACTCTATTATTATCATCAAAATATAATTCCAGAGGAATTAGAGTATATCCTTTTTGGCGAGTTGCAGTATCAAGTTTTTCTATTTCTTTTCGCTTTAAAAGAAGACGTCTATCTCGCCGCTCAGCGTGATTAAGATAACTGGCATTTTTGAGGGTCGGAATATAAGTATTCACCAGCCAAGCTTGTCCTTCTCGAATCATAGCATAACCTTCAACAACACTTCCGTGTCCACCTCGTAAGACTTTTACTTCACTTCCTTTTAGACTCAGGCCAGCTTCATACTTTTCTTCAATGTAATAGTCATGCCATGCTTTTCGATTTTTTGAGATTGATTTCATATTCTTCTCGTGTTCAATTCATTAAGATAGTTTACTGCAAATAAGATTGAGTTTCTAAACTATCGAATAAGAATAGTTGATAGATATTTATAATTTTGTCAAGGAAAAATACATGCCTATAGATTTAAGTACACTAAATATAATTTTCGGGATTTTTGTATTCTTGTTTGGAATATCAATTGGCAGTTTTTTAAATGTCGTTGCTTATCGAATACCTTTAAATATTTCTATTGTTAGACCAAGAAGTTTTTGTCCAAATTGTAAAAAAACTGTACCTAATTATGCATTAATTCCTGTTATAGGTTACATCTTAACCCATGCAAAATGTAATAAATGTAATTATAAAATTCCAATAACTTATCCTATTGTTGAACTTTTAACAGGAATATTAACACTTTTTATATTTTTTAGATTTTTAACTCCTATAAATGTTTTAGAAGCATTCCCAGCATTTCTTACTGTCGAAACATTCCAGTATGGAAAATTTCATTTTAATAATTTTGTTCCTTTTTTTGTTTCTTTATGGATATTATATACAGGAATTCCTTTATCTATTATCGATTTAAAGTATAGAATTTTACCTAACAAAATAATATATCCTGGAATTATTATAGGATTCTTAATAAGCTGTTTTAATCACAACTTAGGTTGGTCAGGAAGTTTAATTGGAATAATAACTGGTTCAGGTGGACTTTTTTTTATTGCTAAAATTTACGAGCTTCTTAGAGGTAAACAAGGAATAGGAATGGGGGATGTTAAATATCTTGGTTTTATAGGTGCCGTTTTAGGATGGAAAGGTGTAGTTTTTACTTTATTTTATGCAAGTATTATTGGTGCAATAATTGGTATTTTATGGGGAATTATTTCTAAAAAAGGATTAGCAACTGCAATTCCATTTGGACCATTTTTAGCCTCAGCAGCATTAGCAATAAGTACTTATGGTGATGAAATACTTGCTTTTATATTCAAAAATTAATTATGCAAAATATAATAAATTCATTAAATAAAGAACAAAAAGATGCAGTCACAAACATTCAGGGTGCTTGCTTAGTTCTTGCTGGGGCAGGAACCGGAAAAACAAAAGTTATAACCTCAAGGATAGCTTGGATGATTCATTCAGGTATTAAGCCTGAAAAAATTGTTGCGGTAAGTTTTACCAATAAAGCCGCCAAAGAAATGCGTGATAGACTTGGACTTTTAGTAGGAGAAAAATGTGCAAAAAAAGTTGAATTATCAACTTTCCATTCATTTGCCTTAAAAATTTTGAGACAATTTCATTCTGAATTTAATTTGCAAAAAAATTTCTCAATTTGTGATGAAAATGAAAGTGCAAATTTAATTAAAGATTCTATAAAAGAATTTAATTTAGAAGAAATAATTTCTTATGAAAATGCTGCGCAAAAAATTTCTGAATATAAAGATAAACTTTTTAGTGACGAAGAATTTAAAAGACAAAACAATGTATTTGATAGTAAGATTTTTTGCAAATTATTTAATTCATATAACAGGAGATTAAGACTTTATAATTTAATAGATTTTGATGACATAGTTTATCTAACAGTTCTTGGTTTAAGAAATAATGCCGATTTACTAAATGAAATTCAAGAAAAATTTACCTATTTAATGGTTGATGAGTATCAAGATACGAGCTATTCGCAATTTCAACTTATTTGTATGTTGTCAGAAAAAAATCAAAATATTTGTGTTGTGGGTGATGATGATCAAAGTATTTATTCTTGGAGAGGGGCAAGGCCCTCAATAATAGCAGATTTTCTAAAAAAATATCCAGCAGCTAGAAAGATTACTTTAGAACAAAATTATCGATGCTCTCCTAATATTTTAAATGCAGCAAATAGCGTTATTCGTGAAAATACTGAACGTCTTGGAAAAGAACTTTGGAGTGAACAACCTAATTTACATCCAATCATTATACATGCATGTGAAAATGAAAGAGATGAAGCCTTATTTGTTTCTGATTCAATTTTAGATCTTAAAAAAAATATATTAAATTTTACTTTTGAAAATATAGCTGTACTTGTTCGCTCAAATAGCCAAACTTTATCAATTGAACAAGTTTTTATCGAAAAAGATATTCCATATGTCGTTCATGGAGGAGCTCAATTTTTTGATAGAAAAGAAGTAAAAGATGTTCTTTCATATTTAAAATTAGCCTATAATATAAATGATTTGAATAGTTTATTTAGAATAATGAATCTTCCTTCTAGAGGTGTTGGAATAGGAACTTTAGAGAAAATTAAAGCTTCTTTTCTCCAAGAAAAAAAACTGAATAGTAATTGCAGTTTAATAGAAATTTTACAAAAGTTTTCTTTTGAAAATAAAGGAATAAAAGATTTTCTTAGCAAATGGAAAATTTATGGCTTTCATTTAAATTCAGCAAAAAATAAAATTGAAATTTCCCAAAAATTAAAAGATTGCTTTGAACATATGGGTTTAAAAAACGAAATATTGTTAACATCAAATAATATGCAAACAGCTCAATTTAGAATAAATGTTGTAGAAAGGGTTTTTCAAGTTATAGAAAAACTAGATTTAGAAGATGAAAGTATTTCAGCAGTTGTTGATGCTTTGCATCTAGATAAAGCAAGATATGATGTTGCTAAAGAAAATAAAAATAAGGTACAAATAATGACCATCCATTCATCCAAAGGCTTAGAATTTCCTAATGTATTTCTAATTGGTGTTGAAGATGGTATCTTGCCTCATGAAAAAAGTATGAATCTTGAATCGGGAATTCAAGAAGAAAGGCGTCTTTTTTATGTTGCTATTACAAGAGCTAAGTTTAGACTTTTTATCTCTTATTGTGGGTTTCGCAAAAAAGGGAAAGCTGCTGGGAAGGATGTTGAGCCCAAACCATCACGTTTTCTTTCAGCTATTCCAAAGCAACTTGTTATTAAAGAAAAAACGGATCCAAACTCTGAAGAATCAAAGAGAATGGATGCTGCTAGAAAGTTATTTGAACTTTTTCGATAATCTTTATAATGAAAATTAATACTTTATGAAACAGAAATTTAATTATTTAAAATACTTATTATATCTTATGATCCTACTATTAATATCTATTTTTGCTATTTGTAGTTACTTTTTTATAAATATGAAAGCAGAAACTCCAGCTTTATCAGATATTGCACAAAAAGTGGGACAACCTACATTTGCATTTGCTTTTAATTATACCACAGAAACAGATAAACAACTTTATTTATTTTCAAAAAATATTGGATTAGAAAATAATCCAAGAACTCAGCAAAATACTCCTCCAATAGGAGAAATAGGTGCGAAGGGATTTTTTGTATTTAATCTTTTTCCAACAAATAGTGATAAAGCTATTATTGCTCTAGATAATATTTTAAATGACTTTCTAACATCCTCTGAAGCAATTGATGACAATGAATTTTTCGATCCAGAGCCCATTGGCAATGAAATAAAAGACTCATTTAATGCTGAAGATCAAAAAAATATAATAGCAAATAATGATGAACTTGTTTCTGAAATTGAAGACAATCCTTTTTCAAAACCCCTGACACATTTAATTGAGGAATTATGGAATGGAAATACTTTACAAATTGGAGGTGTAACTCAACTCCAATTATCTTTAAAAGATTCATTTATAATTTCATTAGATCCACTAATTAAAAAAATAGTTAACCTCTCTTCTGATACTCTAAAAAATATTATCATAAATAATATTCCAATTTCAATCCAAAATTTTTTAAGTAACCATGCTATTGAATTATCTTCTGAGTCATTAGACTACGATGAATCAACAAAAATAAGCCACTCACAACTTATTTTTTCAATAAGTGATCCATTGGAATTTTTAAATTCAATTTGTTCACAAAAAAATAACCCTTGGGATTTTTGTGGACGTTTTAATTTTCAAAGAAATACATTTAGAAAAAATTTAGAAGGCTTTTTAGCTTTACTCAGCGATGATTTTAAAATTAAGCTAGACATTTATTGGACAATTGTTGGACATTCAATAGTATATTCAAATCAAAAGCAATTTATCATTGATAGTTTGAATCCTAGCAAAAAATCTGATAGCAAAAATATATTAACTTCAGTTTCTTCCTCAGGAGCTGATTTTCTTTTACCAACTGACAGTTCAAAAAAATATTCAAGTATTTCTATTCTTGCTGATATGATACAATCACAAAATAAATTACTTGATATTATAGCGCGAGTAAGAAAAAAATCGAGTGTTTTATCTGACTATTTTTCTTCACCTAACGGAGAAATTAATTTTAGAATGATTGAAAAATCAATTAATAATATTACGTCTTACTCAGAAAGCGCTTCCTTAACATTAGATACTGATGGCGATAAACTGATTCCTAAAATAAGACTTTATTCACCAATTGGAGATTTATTTACTAAACAAGGTAAAGAATTAAATCCTGAAGTTCTTAATACAATAAAAATATTTATTACCAAAACAATTTCATTTGGAAACTTTTTATTACCAAGAGGACTTGTACCATTACCTGGACCATATCTCAGCAGAAATGGAAAATGGGTTATAATTCAATCAGAAATTCCTGTTAAATCAATAGCTCCATATTTAGAGAGTATTGACCCTTATATAAATAGCTCTGAAGATTCAACCAAACTTTAATTAAAAATTGGAGAGGCAATGCAAATTTCTACTTTAATTGGGAACTCACAAATGCTTGATGGTGGAGCCATGTTTGGAAATGCGCCAAAACCAATGTGGGAACATTGGATAAAACCTGACGAGTTAAATAGAATTCCTTTAGCTTGTAATTCTTTATTAATAAAAAACTGGAATAATAAAAATATTTTACTAGAAGCAGGAGTTGGAGCTTTTTTTGATCCTAAACTGAAAGAAAGATATGGTGTAGTTGAAAAACATCATGTTTTATTAGAAAGCCTTAAAAAAGAAAATTTATCGCATGAAGATATTCATTATGTCATTCTATCACATTTACATTTTGATCATGCTGGAGGAATATTAAGTGCATTTGATGATGGTGAACTAAGACTTCTTTTCCCTAATGCAATATTTTTTGTAGGAAAAGAGCAGTGGGAACGTGCACAAAATCCACATTCAAGAGACCGTGCTTCTTATATTCCCCATTTGAATAATTTACTACTAAATTCTGGTAGACTTAAATTCGTTGAGCAAAACAAAAAAACAGAGCTTGATCCTTTCATCACATTTCGATTTTCTAATGGTCATACTCCAGGATTAATGCTTGCCCAAATTAATTTAAATGATGGTCCTTTAATTTTTGCCAGTGATTTAATTCCAGGTTTTGCCTGGATGCATATTCCAATTTCTATGGGATATGATCGATATCCAGAATTAGTTATTGATGAAAAAAGAACTTTATTAGAAGAAGTTTTACCGCTAAATGCTAAAATATTTTTTACTCATGATATTCAGCATTCTATTGGGAAAGTTTTGAAAGATAATAAAGGTAAGTTTTATGCCGAACCATATGAATATCCAAAAGGACAAGAATGAATTCAGGAACACTTTATATTGTTGCAACCCCAATTGGTACTTTAAATGATTTTTCTCCAAGAGCAAAAGAGGTGCTATCACAAGTTGATTTTATAGCATGTGAAGATACTAGGCATACTGGAAAATTGTTACATTATTTTCAAATAAAAACTCCATTAGAAAGTTTACATGCTCATAATGAAAAAAATAAGATTAATTTTTTGATAAGTAAACTTTTAAATTCTGAAAATAAAATGGCTGCAATAGTTACAGATGCTGGCACGCCATGCATTTCAGATCCTGGTTCATTATTAATTGCAGAAGCGCATAAAAATAATATAACAATTCAATCTATTCCTGGTCCTAGCAGTTTAACAGCTGCTCTCGCAGCATGTGGCTTTATCCAACCAAGAACAATTTTTTCTGGTTTTTTAGATCGCTCAATTAAAAATCAATCTCAAGAGTTTGAATTATGGAAACATTCAGCCCCATGTATTGCAGTTATATTTGAAAGTCCAAAAAGAATTTTAAATACTCTAAATAATCTATTAAATTATTTTAAAAATGACGACATTTATCTTTGTGTTTCTAAAGAAATTTCAAAAAAATTTGAAGAACATAAAATAGGAAATTGTAAAGAGATAATTGAATATTACTCTAATTTAAATGAAATTCAAGGTGAATTTGTTGTGTGTATTAATATTAATAAATTGAATAAAGAAGCGCTTGATTTAGACGCAATTGCTTCAGAAGCTATTTTTCACTCTAAAAGTAAAAATTTATCTTTGAAACAAGGATGTAAAGAAATATCATTAAAATATAACATTAATAGTAAAGATATTTATAATAAAGCTTTAAAATTATAAAAAAACTTGACAATTTTTGCAAAAAATTTAAAGTGAATCCGTTCGTACTAAAAATTAAAACTTGTAGGAATTAAAGTGAAATTAATAATTTTCTCAATTTTTTTTGTTTTTCATAATTTAAATCTTTTTGCTATAGACATAAATCTAAGATATTCTATTATTGATACAGGAGTAATTAGTTGTTTTCCTTCAAATACAAAAACTAAAATTTATGAAAAAAGTAAAATTGAAATTGTAGCAGCTTCATGTGAGCCATCAGCTATAGCTTATAATAATAATTCACTATTCTTTGCTAATGATAAAAGTATTAATGGAAAACAAATATCATCCATATTTTCGTTAGAATACAAAAATGGAAATTTCACTGATAAAAATAGTATTAATTTCATTACTCATCCAAATATTTTTCTAGTCAAAAAGTTTGAAGACTTCGCACAAACTATAGATAATAAGTACATTTTAGCCACTACAAGTTTTGATCGCAATGATGAAAGTCTCGAACACAATTCTATCCTCTATTGGAATGCAAATAATTCTAATATAGTAGATTTTTTACAAGTTAAAAGCGGAAATAAGTATTCAAGGAAAATTAGAAATTATTTGGAAAAAGTAATTAAAAAACCGTATTTTAAAATTGAAGGTCTTGTGGTTATACCAAATAATAAATTAATTTTTGGAATTAGAGAAGAAGGAGAATCTTACAAAAAATTTGATTATGTTGTTAATTTAATATCAGTTTCAATTGAAGAAGAAAAAAATTCAAGATTATTTATTAAAGATGATTTTAAATTAATATATTCTTTTAAAAATACTAAAAGATATGTGAATGAAGATATTGGAATTTCCTCATTAGCTTGGGATACTTTTCACAATTCTATTTTAATTCTTACAAGTTTTGAAGAACAAGAAAAAGTTGGAGCATATTTATGGAATCTTCCTCTTGAATATATAGAAAAAAATATTGATCCTGTAATTTTGCTTTCAAAAGAAAATCAGCCATTAAAATTTTTACACAAAGCAGAAGGAATAACTTTTGTAGCAAAAGATAAATTATTTGTCATTCATGATGATGACAGAAGAATCATACCCGCAAATATTAAAGGAAATATCTATTTGCGAAAACCTCATGAAGCAATCTACGACATTGTTTCAATTGAAAAGTTCGTAAAGTAGTTGTCTTGTAAGTATCAATTTTTATTGATACTTTTATATAAATAATTTCATATACTTCAACTAAAAACAGAAACTTATAAGCAAAATCGTATTAAATTACTTATTATAAATCATTATTTTCAATTACTTACATTCTTTACATTTCTTTTACGTTAGTCGTATTCACAGTACGATAAGATCCTAAGTATAAGAGATTTGAATTTTACTTAAGACCTTGGGGTTATTATGAAATTAAGAGAATCTGCAAAAATTGTTAAATTCAACTGGCGAAATTTTATTTGGATTTCAGCAGTACATTTTATAGCTCTAAGCTTATGCTGGTATTTTTTTACATGGCAAGCTTTTGCTGTTTTCCTTGTTTTCCATTATTTAACAGGAATGGTGGGTATCACTTTCGGATTCCACAGACTAATAGCCCATAAAGGATTTCAAGCTTACAAACCACTTGAATACTTTGCTGCGTTTTGTGGAACTCTTTCCTGCCAAGGTGGTCCAATTTCTTGGGTGGGACAACACCGCGTACATCACGCTTATTCTGATAAAGCTGAAGATCCGCATGATATGAATAAAGGTTTCTGGCATTCGCATATTGGATTTATTTTTAACCGTAGAGCAGATTTAAATGACATAGTTGAAGTTTCACACTACTGTCCTGACGTTGCCAAAAATAAATATTATCAATTTCTTGAAAATTATATGATTCCAATTCAGTTTGCAGTAGGAATCTTGCTATTTATTTTAGGTGGATTTCTTAGTACTTATTCTTCTGCTATGTTTGACTGGTTTAATGCTGTGTCTTTCATAGTCTGGGGAATCTTTGTCCGTCTTGTTGCTGGCTATCATGTTACTTGGTTTGTAAATTCTGCAACCCACAAGTGGGGTTCTAGACCAAATAACACGAACGATGCCTCAAGAAATAACTGGTGGGTTGGAATTCTAGCCTTTGGAGAAGGTTGGCATAATAATCACCACGCACAACCAAGAGCTGCTAGACATGGATGGAGATGGTGGCAGTTTGACCAAACTTGGATTATGATTTCTCTTTTAAATAAATTAAAACTGGTGCAAAATATAAAATTACCTGTTCAGGCAAGTGATTGCCAAATTGAAATTGCAAAGAACCGCTCTCTAGAGTCTGAAAATTTAATTAAAGTAAATAAAATTCAGCAAAATAAAGCGGTATAGTGCATTATTGATTGTGAGTTATTGTAAAAATATTTGCATTTCCTAGCACTTTTTGTTCGACTTGATAGTAACCAGTGATATCCATAGTGCCTAAAGGAAATGTTGGATAATATTTATCTACATAATCCATTTTAAAAACATCAGATTGATCTACATTCATCCCAAATTCTTCATCACCACTACTAGCAGTAAATTTTAAATGCATTTTAAATTTTGCATTAGAAACCATAGCGTTCATATCTTCATTGCGCTTCAAATAATTTGAACCACCAATAGTAACTCCACCAAAATTGTAGTCTGGCCTTGCCCCACCATTCCAATGGTTTGGATCCTCAATTGTTGTATGGATAAAAACTTTATAACCTGTTTGATTATTTACTTGTAAAACGGTTCTGAAGGCATCTGAGAAAGGAACAACAAACTTACTTCTGCTAATTTCAACCATTTCAGTAGCATTTGGAGCAACAACATGGACTTGTGGAGGCAGATCGAACATAAATACTCCTATTTTTTAAAAAATGAAAAGGCTATTGGAGTCTACAGAAGCTAAAGATAACAATAAAGTGTCAAATTTTTGATGATAATTTTATTTTTTTTCATTATATTATAAAATAATCCATTTTTAAATATTTTATAAGTAATTTTAAATTCAATAAAAATGTTTTAGATAAGATATCTTTTCAAAACTCTGGAACTTACGAAAATTAAAAGGTATTGGTTCCATATTGATGGATAATGTTTACGAGGTGCTTTTTATGACTGATCCAAAACTAAATCTAAATACAATTCAAAATAAATTAAAGACATGTTCTGATGGATTTGACCGTTATCACCATATGATTACTCCTAAGGCTGAGTATTCAAGCTTTGGTTGGTTTTTAGTCACATTTGGTATAACAGCCAAACCAAAAAAAATTAAGTATTTTTGTCGAAAATGTAATGAAATATTTGATGAAAGCACTGAACCAGAAGATCTAGAAAAGAATACTTAAATCAATCTAGTAATATGGGATATTATATGTATTATAAATAGATTTTATTTTATTTTTCTAATTTAATTAGAATTTTATTTAATATATAAAAGAAATATAAATAAAAAAAGAGTGATTTAACATTTAAATTTAAAAGTTTCATCAAATTTAATCCCTTTTAATTTAATATAATTAAAGCTAGAGGCAGAAATATAATAAATTTAATAATATATTTTGGCTAGAATTTACTTTTTTTAAACAAATTATAACTGAAATATAATTTTAATTTCAAGGTCTTTATTAAAACTTAAATGAAATGAACCCTTAAGAGTTACAAGAAAGGCATAAAATCTAAAAAATGGCGTCACCAGCAGGACTCTAACCTGCGACCCCTTCTTTAGGAAAGAAGTGCTCTATACAACTGAGCTATGGCGACCTACCTAATATTTCTTACAAAAAAAACGGAAAACGTCAAGGAGTAATATGTCAAACCAAATCAATCTATAGCCATGATATGATAACGTTTTTTAAATATCGCGGGAGGTCAAGCTTTATCTTTATTGCAAACTTTTAAGTACAATTTTGCCCACTTTTTATTTAAATAACTAAAACTAAAGAAAACAAGATATAGATTAATTTACAAGATTAGAAAGGAGTCTAATGCAGAAATTTACAATATTTATACAAGCATTTTTTAATTCTATAGCCTGTTATTTATTAACCTTTTGTATTATTTTTTTCATTCATGAGTTTTTTAATTATGGAGAATATTTTAAAAATTTTCTAGACTTATCAAATATTTTTAAAAGCAAATCAGTTTCTATAGCAGAAAATATGAAAGAAAAAGATTTGGCTCTAAATTTTTTGGCAAATATTCGGAAAATTACTTTTCAGGATAGACTTATATTTGAATATTCAGGATTAATTCATTTATTAGCTATTTCTGGCAGTCAAATTACTCCAACTACTAATATTATAGTGAATGGAATAAAATATATTATATATTTTTTAAAAAAAAAGAATACAAATCCTTTAAAAATAATGATTTTAATTAATAAAATAAAAATTTATTTATCTATCATAATATCATTTTTTATTTCATCAATTTTTGGCTTTTCTGGTGCTCTAGTTAGAGTTATTTCAATTAACTATGTAAGTAAAATAAACTTAACATCATTATTTTATGCAATAATTTTTCCAATTTTTCCAAACATCCTCTTTACAACGTTTAAAAATTGCATTTTATTAATATTTTTTTCATTTATTTTTGGAAATCTTTTAATAAATTTATCATTTATCCTTTCTTTTTTTGGCGTTTTATGTCTGAAAATTATAATCAGAATGAATAACTTATTAAATTTTAACAATTTATTTAGTTACGTTACAAATACTGTTTTAACATCTTTCATTATTGGTATTTTATTATCACCTTTCTCAAACTGCAATATTTTTTCATCTTGTCTAGCAAACTTAGTTGCAACACCTATTATTTGTTTCTTAATAACCCCTTTAACTTTCTTACTCTTAATTTTACCTGAAAACAACTTATTTTCTTTAAATTTAATTTACTTATATGATATATCATTAACTATATTTAAAAATATAGGATTAATATTTTCAGATTATAATCAACTATATACTAATAGTAACAAAACAAGTTTATTTTCTTTATATGGATTACTTTATATAAATTCAGCATTTGTTATACTTATTTCAATATATGATTTAATAAAAAATTATAATATTTTAATAACTAGATTTAAAATTAATTCAATTAAAATTTCTTGAAAATTCTTCCTCAGTAATAATCTTGATCCCAAATTTTACTGCATCTTTATATTTATTAGAACCTGAGCTTTCATTACATACCAAAAGGTCTGTTTTTGAGCTGACTGAAGAAACTAATTTTGCTCCCACATTTTCAAGCATAAATTTATATTCTTCTCTTGGCCTTGATAAACTTCCCGTTATACAAATATTTTTCCCAAAATAGGGATGAGAATTTTGTTTACTTATTTTTTTATTTGATTCATCATCTAATACTTCAACATAATTCAATAAATTACGAATAATATTTCGTTTATTTTTTAATGAAGCAACAAAATCTTCAGCAGATTTATCTGCCCAGCCTTTCTCAACTTTTAAATCGCTAGCATCAATTTTTAAAACATTCTCCAAAGTTTCAAACTTTCTCGCAACTTCTTGGCATTTCACAGCGCCACCACGTTTTAATCCTAAAGCAGTTAAAAATTTTGCTAAAGGAATTTTTCTTGTATTTTGTATTGATTTAATAACGTTTTCAGATGATTTTTTTGCAAATCCTTCAATTTGTAACAAATCTTCTTCAGTTAATTTATAAAAATCAGCAGGTTCTTGCACCAATCCTGCGTCTCTAATTTTTAAAACAATTTTATCGGACACTCCCATAATATCTAATGAAGATACAAAATATACAAGACTTTCCTGATCTTTATAATTACAAACTGGGTTATCTAAGCACATTAAATCAGGGCCTTGTCTAGTTAATTTAAAGCCACATTTACAAAATTCAGGTAACTTAAATGATTTTTGAGCAGGCTCTATCAAACGAATAATAGCAGGGATAACTTCGCCACTCCTAATAATTTCAACTTTTGAACCTACTGCATAGTTTCCTTCCTCTATAAATTCCGCATTATGAAGAGTTGCATATGATATTTTAGCGCCAGATAATTCAACTGTTTTTAATTTTGCTCGAAAAGTAATTTTTCCACTCCGCCCAACATTTTCTTCAATGGCTAGAATTTCTGTTTCAGCTGTTTCTCCTGCCTGTTTAAAAGCAATACTTCCTCTAGGATGATGGGCTGTATTTCCAAAATTTTCCCATAATATTTCGTCATTATATCTGAATACAATTCCATCAATTTGATAATCTCTATTTCTTTTATACCAAGCTTCTATAAAATCTTTTAATTCATCTATATTCCTGACATGATCTATTTTTTCAAGCAAATTTGTATTATCAATAAATCCTAATTCTTGACTATATTTTATTTTATCTAAATAGTTATTATTTTTTTTGATAAAAGAAAAAAATTCCTTTGCATTTAAAGGATTATTATCTTTAAAAACCAAAACGTCATAAACACAAAAACGCAAAACCCTTAAAACCTCAAGAGCTTCTTCCACTTCTTTTCTTCCAAGTGTTCCAGGAACTGCATTGCGAAAACTATCAAATCTATCATTAAAATTTTTAAATTCTGAAAGTGGAAAATAGACTTCACCCCGAATCTCAAATTTTAATTCTTCTTTTTTACTAGAAATATTTAATATTTTTGGAATATTAGTGACATGACAAATATGCTCTGTTACATTTTCTCCAGCCTTACCGTTACCTCTTGTTGAGGCTCTATATAATTTACCTGAGAAATCATATTCTAATGACAACGCCATTCCATCTATTTTATCCATCGCTATACAGCTATTTTTTTGCAAAAATTCGTATAGATCCTCTACTGAATATGTTTTAGCCAAAGAAAGCATAGGTATATCATGGGAAACTTTATTTGTTAAGTCATCAAATTGGTATCCAACAAAAGATAATACAGGATGGTCAGGGGCTAGTTCTTTTAATTCATTTTCTAGTGCATCAAATTCAGAATCAGATATTACACTTTTTCCCAAATAATATAATTTTTTATGTTGTAAAATTTTGGAAGCCAGTTCTTCAATATATTTACTTTTACTTGAAACTTTACCCATTGCCCTCTCCCTTAACATAGGAGTGGGTTATAACAATTCCATCTTATAGAAAGCAAGGAGGAGTTATCTATTCAACATAGGGCTTCGCATTTAGTAGAATTTTTCTTTTTCTACCTGCATATCCCATGACACCATGATTTATACCTTCATAAATTAAGCTTACTTTAGACGAATCGGATATCACTATCTCTGCTTTAGTTTTAAAAGGGATATCTAAAACTCCTGCAGAATGAACCCCTGAAAAAATCTGTTGCCCATCAGCTTCTACGACTAAATTAACTTTTCCAGCTATATTTAGTTTTGCTATTCTTTCAATATCTAAGGCTACTTTATTTTTTTCTGAAACAGTGGCAGATGAAGATGAATTGCTAGCAGAAGGGGTTTTACTAGAATCATCTTCAGGAGAAGTTTTAGTTTGAGCTTGAACTTTTGTTACTTTTTCTGAATCTTTAATAACTGGAACACTAGATTCAACTATAGAATTTGGCAATGGCTCTGAATCTCCAACTTCATTTTCAATTTGCTTAGCTGATAAATTAGTCACTTTCACTTGGCTATTATTGCGAGAATAAAGAAATAAACTAAGAAAAATAAAGATAACAATAAACGATAATATGACTAGAATTTGTAGAGGATTAAAATCAAAAGTTTTTTTTCTAACAATTTCTTCTTGTTGTATTGAATTATTTACACCATTATAAGCATCTTTCGCTACAAAAGTACTTTCTTTCTGAATTTCTAGATGAATAGATTCACTAACCATTGATTCTTCAACAATTTCTTCAACTTTTTGAAGATTTTTTGGAATGACTTTTTCAATTTTTACTGGTTCGGCTGTTGGCAAAGTTTGATAATTAACATTAGCTTTTATTTCTGGTTGAGCACTAGAAGTCTGAGGTTTTTCAACACTATTTCCAGCTACAGCTTTATTTTCTAGCTGGATCCCAAGAACGTCATAAATATTAGGGGTTACAATATTCGTATTATTTGTGTGGATAGATCTATTTGTATTAAAATTTCCAGCACTTCTAGAATACACCTTGGTTGAAGTATGTTGCTCTTCTGTAGAAACTTGCGAGACATGTGCAGAATTATCTGGATCTAAATGAATCCCTTTTTGAAAATCACTCCGTGAAATAGAACGTATAATTTCTGCTGATTCTTCAGCAGCAGGATGATATTTTGATTTTTTTGATGAGGCTTGCATTAAACTTTCTGATTGACGTTCTACCATAACTGTTTGTAAATGATGAAATGTTTCAAATTCAGGAATAGCTACATTTAATTCCCTGGCATATAAACGAATAAGACCGCGTCCATTTAATCCTGGAGGAAGAACATCCCAATCTCCAATCTCAATAGCCTCAATATAACGATCTCTAATTTTAACACGTGCTGAAACTTGTGATGGAGATAATCTTTTAACTTCTCTTGCTTGACGGAGACGTTTTCCAATTAACGCTGCCGTTTCATATGAAACACCAAGTGCATTTTTATCGTTAGGGTATGCGGCTTGGTTTATGCTCATGTTCCACATTCCTTATAGTGCAATGATCAAAATCTCTTAATTACCGGCCGAGGTTTTCCTGTAGCTTCTGCCTGACCAACAATTCCTTCTAATATCATTCTATCCATTATACGTGCTGCTCGATTATAGCCTATTCGGAATTCTCGCTGAATACTTGATGTACTCACATTTCCAGCTTCGCGGGCAAATTCTACAGCCTTTTCATACAATGTATTCTCGTCCATCGTCTCATTTTCATTAAAACTTGTGAGTGTACCAATTTCGCTTAGTTTGTCAGATTTTTGTCTTACGAGATCCTTAGAAACTCTTTCAATATCTTGGATAACATTTGTCTCATAAATTGGAGGATATAGCTTCTTAAGTTCATTAGAAAGAGCATTTATTTCTTTATCAGCAACAAATGCACATTGAGCACGAACAACTTTACTAATTCCAGGCGGTAAGAAAAGCATGTCACCTTTACCTAAGAGCCGTTCAGCACCAATATTTTCAATAATTGTGCGACTATCATGCCTTGATGCGACTTGAAAACTTAAACGGCAAGGCAAATTTGCTTTAATAACGCCAGTTAATACATCTACACTTGGTCTTTGCGTTGCAAGTATTAAATGAATTCCTGCAGCTCTTGCTTTTTGAGCTAAACGTTGGATACTATCCTCTACATCTTTTGGTGAAGTCATCATAAGATCACTTAATTCATCAACAACAACAACAATATATGGAAGTAAATCTAGTTTTGGTTGTTTTGGATCAGTTTGTTTTATTTCACCATTAGTAACAGCATTATTATAAGCTAAAATATTTCTAACTTGATAATTTTTCATCAACCTATAACGCCTGTCCATTTCTTCTATCGCCCATTTTAAAGCTCCAGCCGCTTTATCAGGTTCAGTAACAACAGGCATAAGTAAATGCCCAATTCCATCATAAATGGATAATTCAAGCATTTTTGGATCAACTAATAATAATCGAAGTTGTCTTGGTGTTTTGCTAATCATTAAACTTAAAAGCATTACATTAATGCATACACTTTTTCCTGAACCAGTTGAACCAGCTACTAAAAGATGTGGCATTGAAGATAAATCAGAAATAAGAAGCGAGCCATCAACATTTTTACCTAAAGCTACAGGCAAAGGAATATTCGGATTTTGAAACAATGGTGATTCCATTATTTCTTTTAAAGAAACTGTTTCACGGATAGACGCGGGTAACTCAATTCCTAAAGAACTTTTTCCTGGTTGTAAACCAATTAAAACACTTTGAGCTTTCAGTGCCAATGTTAAATCATCTTGCAGAGCAAGAACTTTATTTACTTTAATTCCAGATGCTGGTTCAAATTCATGTAAATTAATCACAGGTCCATTTTGACTTTTAATTACTGAGCCTTTAACTCCAAAAGTAGCTAATTTTTCTTCTATAAGCCTTGCTTCGGATCTTAATTTTTGCGCTTCAACTTCAGGTTGTTTCTTTTGATTAGAAGATTTATGATAATCCAATTTTGTCAACAATTGATCAAAATCTTTTTTATTTATCATAAAAGAAGTATTTGGTGAAATATTAGCAAATGTAATATCTGATTGAAAGAAAGTATTTTGTTGTTCTTCACCTATAGTTGGCTGATTATCAGGTACCTTTGTTTTTAATACTGTAACTTTTGTCTGACTTTGAATTGTTTCGTTTTCAGTTGTGTATCCATTAGTAATATCTTTTTCATTTTGCCCCTCAAGGAAAGCATTACCTATTTTTTTTGTTGTTTTTGAGGGAAATAATGAAAATAAATATGATAAAGTTGTTAATGGCCTAATTCCTAAAGCTAATGTTAAACTTGCAGTTCCCAAAAATGTTAAAGCTATAATACTCCCAGATTTTCCAATGTAAGCCAGAAAAAAACTTGAAATCAAGTGCCCTAATATACCACCTGAATATATTTCAACACCGCGAAAATGTAAGGATGGTAATATAATTGACATAATACTAAGATAACAAAGAATTAACTGAGGATAACCTAAAACTCTTAAAGCAAATCTACTTTTTTGTCTTGGTCTGCGAAAAGTATTTAGCAATTGGATGATAAACACCATTGAAAAAACAATAGAACCAAGTCCAAAAACCTGAAAACTCCAATCAGCTATTGAAGCCCCAATTAGACCAAAAGTATTTGAAGCTGTATGAGAATATTGAATAGAATGTGAACTAATATTGAATGAACTAGGATCTGATGGATTGTAAGTTATTATAGAAATAAAAGCACAAAATGTAATACCTAATAGTAAAACATGGACATACTCTTTCAGATATTCTCTATCCCCTGTTACATTTTTAGGCGTAATTTTATGGATTGAAGCTTTATTTTTTAACTCAGTTGAAGAGGCCATTGAGAGTCTCCGTTTATAACATTATTCTACCGCAACAAGGAGGGTAGAATGTCTATCGCAGTATTTAAACAACTACTATTGGGATTCAAGTCCCCTATTTATTCTGTCAAATTTTTTAAACATAATAAAGCAATGCTTTTTTTAGGCGTCGCTCCTCATTTGGTTAATGTAGTAATCTACTTTTGGATTGTAAGAAATATTATTTTAGCAAAATGGCTGATTCCTTTGTTTCACTCACTTGCTGAAAAGTGGCAAGGTAGTTTTTTCAGCCCATTATTTAATACAACTTTTATCGAAATATTTGTTTGGATATTAGGAATTTTACTCTACGGAGTATTTGGAACATCTTTTGTAAATGCTGTTGCGAGTCCCATTTATGATTTAATAGCTCAAAATGCCTACGAAAAATTTGCTCGAAAAAAAGTCCCAAAACAAACATTTATGGACTTTATTGATAGCATCATCTCAGAAATTACAAAAGCAGTAATTATTTTTTCCCTATTTATTGTTTCTTTTTTCGTTCAATTTTTTGCTCCAGTTGTTTTCTTCTTCGCGATTTGGTATTTAGGATGGAATAATATTGATAGAACATTATTATTACTAAACCTCCCTTTGAAAAAAAGAATTTTATTTGGGATAAAACATTGGGGTCTTTGTGTTGGGCTAGGTATTTGGTGCTATATTCCTATTTTTGGAACTTTAATGGCTTTTAGTTTTGCTGCTTCTGGTGCAATTATTTATGCTCATTTTGAAAAAGACAATTAATAATTTATCACTCATTATAAACAGCTTTGGGGATACGTATTTCAAAGCAAGTGTTTTTAAATTTTGTATTTATCAAAAGACAACCTTTATGTCTTTCTATAATTGATTTAGATATTGATAAACCAAGACCAGTTCCTTCACCTTTTTCTTTAGTCGTAAAAAAAGGATTAAATATTTTTTCTTTAATTTCGTCTGAAATACCAAGTCCAGAATCTATAATTTGCAGAACAACTTCATTCTCATCATCATCATTAAATAAATTAATTGTAATCCATCTTTCACTCATGTTTCTAATTGCATCAGCTGAATTGCTTAATAAATTAATCAATACCTGTTCTAATTCAACAAAATCTCCTTTTATTTTTCCTTCAGATACTACATTTATTCTTAAATCAATAGAATTATCCTTCATTTTTGCGTTCATAATTATTATAACTTCATTAATTACTTCCGAAATATAAATTAGCTCTTGTAAATCATTAACTGTAGAACGGGAAAATCTTTTTAGTCCTGTGACTATTTTTAATATTCTTTGAACAGATTTATCAATTTGTAAACATCTTTGCTCAAATTGCTCAGGATTATCCTTACTTTTCTTCAAAATTTGCATACTTGATGAAATAATTGATAATGGATTGTTTATTTCATGCATTATCCCTGCTGAAAGTTCTCCTAAAGATATAAGTTTAGAATTATGGATTGCTTTAGATCTTTCCTCATCTAATTTTCTTTGCATTAAAATTTGTTCTGTCATATCTTTTGCAATTACCATGTATCCATAAATAATATTGTCACTATTTTTTAGGGGAGATAAATTTAAACTCACTAAAACTTTACTGCCATTTTTTCTAACAAAATTCCATTTTCTTTCTTCAAAAATTTCTTTTTTTGCCTCACAAGTAATTATTGTAAAACTATTATCTAAACAATCTTTATTTGTTGCTGCATGCTCACTCGCTAAATTACTAATTTCACTCGGAACAAAAAAATTAATGACATTAAATTTATTCAGTACTTCTTCATTTTCATACTGTAAAATTCTTTTAGCTTCTTCATTATATCTTAATATAATACCTTCCATATCAGTGGTTATTATAGCTAAATTTGTACTTCTTAAAATTGCTATGTTTTCATCAATTAATTTTTTTAAATTTTCTTGCTGAATAAGTTCTTTAGTAATATCTAAAGAAAGTCCTATAAGTAAATTTGGATTTCCGTATTTGTCGAAAGTAGGGACTTTAAATGTTCTAAGCCATCTTTTTCCAAATTTTGTATTAATTTCTTCTTTAGGAATTTCTAATACATTTTTATCGATAAATACTTGCTTATCTTTGTTTGTAAAGAAATCTGCTTGTTCTTTAGAGAACAAATCATAATCAGTCTTTCCAATAAACTCGTTACTTGGTAAGCCTAACAACATTTCACCAGCTTTATTAAAAACTTTAAATTTTAAATTATCTTGAAAATCCTTTACAAATACCATGCAAGGAATATTATATAATACTTTCTCAATAAAATCTTTTTGTTTTAAAAGTTCTAATTCTCTTGAAGCACCTCCTGTATCATCCCAACTGATACCATATAAAATAGAATTTTCAGAAAATTCTTCTTTAATTTTTACAGCCCGATTCCCAATATATTTTCTAATAGAAAATTTCAAATTTATTTCAAAACTAGATGAATATTCTAAATCACTTAATAAATTTTTCTTGAAATTTTCTTCAACTAAATTTTTATCATATTTTACAAAACTTAACCACTTTTTAAAACTACCATCAAATTCATCATGATTTATTTCATAAAGATCGTACATTAAATTATCCCAATAAAATTTATTTTCCGTAATATTATATTTCCAAATCCCAATTTTCAACATTTTAAGTAATAGTTTATTTTCGTCTTGGAGTCTGACGTATTCTGTCCTATCTTGACAAGTACCTATTAAAAATTTTGCATGATTATTTTGATCTTTTATTACTTTTGCAATTCCTTGCACATACTTAACTCTTCTACCACCTTCAAATAAAACTCTATGATTAAAAACAAATCCTGCACCTTCTTTAATCGCTTTATTTATATAAATATCAAGTTGTTTTAAATCTTCAGGATGAATTTTACTTCTATACATTTCATATAATTTTTCAGGACTTTGATTTGGTGAAATTTCAAAAATTTTATAATGTTCTTCAGACCAAATTTGTGTAAAATTTTCTAGATTAAATTCCCAAGAACCTATTTTTGCAGTTTTTTGCGCTTCAATAAGCCGAATTGTATTGAGAGCTTGGTAGGTAACATCTGTACTTAGTGCTAAAAAATTTGTTATTTCACCTTTTAAATTTTTCAAAGGAAAAATACTTACTTCTAAAACAAAAATTGTTTTATCTTTCCTAGCATTATTAATTTGCCCTTTCCAGGTCTTTCCTGCTAAAATCGTAGACCATAATTGGTTAAAAAATTCTTTATCGTGCATGTTAGAATTCATTTTAGCAAAATTATTTCCAACTAATTCATCTTTTAAAAATCCAGATATTTTAATAAAATTATTATTAACATTTACAATAATTCCATTCTTGTCTGTAACATATAAAATAAAATTATCACTAAGAAAATTAAAAATTTCTGTATTTTGAAAGATAATTTCTTTTTTATCTGTTTTTTCTTGTGAATTATTTATAAAAAAAAGATTTTTTAAATTTTGTGAAATAAAATCTAATTCTTTGTTCATTTTATATTGACTTGTGATATCAGTAAATGCAGATAGAACTCTTTTTTTCCCAAAATTTTTAATTGTTATGGCATTAATTTTAATCCATCGTAATGTTCCTATAGGTAACTTTAGTCCCATAATGACATTGAGCACTGATTTTTCAGTTCTTAAAGAAACCATTGCTGGGTGTTCTTCTCCAGGAAATGGAGAACCATCTTCTTTTATTGCTTTCCAATTAGGATCTAATGAATTTCTGCCATAGAGTTGATCAGCTGTTAAACCTAGAATATCTAATGCTGCAGGATTATTTTGGATTATAACTCCGTTCTCATCCTGAACTACTATTCCTTCACTCATATTGTTAAATAACAATTTAAATTCTGGATTATCGTCAAAGTGTTCCCATAACCCTTTGATACGTGAATTTTTCTTTACCAATAACTTTTTAAAAGAAGATCCTAGTTTATTAAAAATTTTTTATACCTCTCCGTATTACTAGATAAAAATTTGCTTAATGTATCGAATTTTTTGTTTGCTATAACTAGGAAAAATTTTCAAATGTCATAAACAATAACAAATAATTATAATTTCAGACTGTTACCAATGTTTCTTATTTTTTGGTCATCTTTTTTAATTAACATCTAGGTAACAGTAAATTTACAAATTTTTTAGTGAATTAAATTTTGTTGATTTTATAATTTTTATAACTTATCTTAATTGCTCAAAATGATTTTTGAGAAAGGAGAACGGTTTTAAATTTTAGTTTTAATTATCAAAATTAAATAAGATTTTCCATTAAAATTCCCATTATATATTTTGCAATAGGAATAAAAATATGAATAAAGTTACAAGAGTGAATTTATTATTCTTATCGCTTGGATCTATTATAGGTTCAGGCTGGTTGTATGGCGCATTTTATACTGCAAAAGCAGCAGGAAACTCAGGCATTTTATCCTGGATTCTTGGAGGTATTATGTGCGGGATAATTGCTCTGAGCTATGCTGAAGTTATCCTTAATAAGAATTTTAATTCACTATCCGATGCTTCAGAACTTTCATTTGGAAAAAGCGGAAAAATTCTAGTAAGCTTAATAACTTGGATTTGGACTGCTTTGATACCTCCTATTGAAGTGCAAGCCACTGTGCAATATGCATCAAATTATTTTTCTTGGATAAAAACAAATGATAGTACATTTACATTAACCCCACAGGGATATGCATTATCATTTTTTTTAATGATCCTTCTTTTTTTCATAAATATTTTTGCAATAAATACAGTGGGAAAATTCAATAAAGTTATAACAGTTTTTAAAGTTTTTATTCCAATTTTTGTTGCTTGTATTTTTATCTTTGTTATCTTTCATAATCCAACTAATGCAATCAAAAATTTATCTACAGATATGTTCAGTAGCGGTATTTCTGGAATGCTAAGCGCTATTTCTGCTTGTGGTATTGCATTTTCATTTATTGGTTTTCAAACAGCTATTTTTCTAGCTAATGAAACCGATAATCCACAAAAAAATGTTCCTTTCGCAGTCTTTGGTTCAATTTTAATTGCCTGTTTTGTATATGTTTTAATTCAAATCTCTTTTAATCTTTCTTTACCTAATGAATATATTGCAAATGGATGGGCTAATATAAAATTTGCTGGAGATGCTGGCCCTATAGCAGGACTACTTGCTATTTTTGGCTTTGCTTCTATAAGTATTTTATTATATGCAGATGCAATTGTATCTCCTTTTGGAACAGGTTTAAGCTATAAAATTTCAGCTTCAAGAGTTCTAGGAAATATTGCAGAAAACAGATTTCTTCCTTTCTTTATCTCAGCTAAAAATAGGTATGGCTCACCTTATATTGCAAATATTATAAATTTAATTATTGGACTTGTTTTTATATCATTGGTTTCTGGATGGCAAAATATGATTGCTATTCTTTGCGCTCTTATCATACTTACTATGGCATATGTCCCAATATATGTTATTTTTGCAAGATCATCTCATAATTTTTCAAGTAATTTTAAAGTAAAAAATTATAACTTAATTTCTTTTCTAAGCTTTTATTTTTCTAATATTATGCTTCTTTGGTGCGGTACTTTAGCGTTAAAATATACTATAATAATTTTCTATGTATTTTTTATAGGAAATTTAATTATTGATTTAGCGAAAAAATCATTTAAATTTAATTTCATATATCATATCTTTTTACCAACTCATTTAAGCTCTATAGGGGTTTTTGCATACTTTAAAAGTCAAAATGAATCTATTTATTTCGATCTTATTAGCCAATTTATTTTCAGTTTACTTTTAATTTGTATAGCTAAATATTTTGCCTTAAAAGATACAAAACATAGTGATATTAAAGTAGCAAATACGACTCATTAAATATTAAGCTGTCATATTTTCATTCTTCTCAGTTTTCTTTGCTTGCAATGAATCTCGTTGAGTTTGCTCTAAGGAAATAAAATCTTGCTTTTCAGTAACTTGATTTATTTTCATAGTATTTCTTTTTCTATTCATTTTTTTATTAAATTTTGAAAAATATTTTAATTCATGAATGTATTCATTGTGATTATTCCGCATTTCACGTTCCATGATTTCTATTTTTTTAAATATTTTTTTTTCAAGTTCAAAATCTTGTTCAAGTAAATGTTTTCTATAATCTGTAGATTTTCTACTATAAAGAAGAAGCAATGGGGTTTGAATTGCCCCCATCAAAGCTAAAACTGTTCTTAATCCATTAAAAGGATAGGGGTCAAATTTTAAATTTTCAAATGGTATCAACTGGTTCCATAGTACACAACCAAATACTAAAATAAAGAAAAAAAACAAAGCCCACCATGAAGTAGAAAATTCATAAAAACGGGAACCAGATTTATCCCTTATTTTGCATAGGGAATCTAGTTTATCTTTTGATAACCGCATGCTAAATCCTAATCAATTTAATTGTCTGCGTAAGAAAGCATTTCTGATTCTAGCTCTTCGACAGGTTATTGTAAACATTTTGTGACAAACATGTGACAAAATGTTTGGTTGTCACAATTTTTTGTTCAAGATGCTTAAAAAGCTATGCAAATCATAAATGATGCTTCCGCATTTATTTGTTCTTTGTTAGTAATATAACTGTTTCAATTGCCCCGAAATCCGTCTCTTGGTGCATACTCTTTTTCTTTTGTATTTGAGGAATTTCATGTCTTATCAACACAAGCAGTTAGAACCATTCTGGCAACAGCATTGGAAAAATAAGAAAATATTTAAAACTTCTGAAAATCTTAACAAACCTAAGTTCTATGCACTGGACATGTTTCCTTATCCTAGTTCATCAGGCCTACATGTCGGGCATCCTATGGGATACACCGCTACCGACATTGTTTCTCGATATTATCGCATGCAAGGGTACAACGTATTGCACCCTATGGGGTGGGATGCTTTTGGTTTACCTGCTGAGCAGCACGCAATAGACACTGGAGAACATCCCTCCAAAGTAACATACCGTTCTATAGAAAACTTTAAAAAACAATTGCAAAGTCTTGGTTTTTCGTATGACTGGGAAAAGGAAATTGCCACTTGTGACCCAAATTTCTACCATTGGACACAATGGATTTTTACTCTACTTCATAAAAAAGGTTTGGCATATCAAGCAGAAGTTTTTGTTAACTGGTGTCCAGCTTTAAAAACCGTTCTTGCAAATGAAGAAGTTATTGATGGGAAAAGTGAAAGAGGAAATCATCCTGTTTTTCGCATCCCAATGAAACAATGGATGTTGAAAATTACTTCCTATGCGGAAAGACTTTTAGCTGATCTTGACAAATTAGACTGGCCAGAATCCACAAAAGAAATTCAACGCAATTGGATAAAAAAATCAGTTGGAGCAAAAATATTTTTTGCTGTTAAAGATTTTTCAGAAGAAAAAATTGAAGTTTTTACAACCAGACCAGATACTCTTTTTGGCGCAACGTATATGGTAATTGCGCCAGAACATCCTTTAGTAAAAAAACTAACTACTCCAGCACAAAAAATTAAAGTAACAGAGTACTGCGAAGCCTCGTCAAGAAAAAGTGACCTTGATAGAACAGAATTAAATAAAGAGAAAACTGGTGTTTTCACAGGTTCATATGCAATAAATCCAGTAACAAATGAGCCTATTGAAATTTGGATTAGTGATTATGTCTTAATGGGTTATGGCAGTGGAGCGATAATGGCTGTGCCAGCACACGACGCTAGAGATCATGAATTTGCAAAAAAATTTAATTTAAAAATACGCCAAGTAATCACAACTGATAACTTGAAAATAGATATAAATAGTGAAGCCTACACTGGAGACGGACATCTTATTCATTCTGATTTTCTAAATAATTTGTCCGTTGAGGAGGCTAAAGAAAAAATAACTTCCCATTTAACTGAACTCAAAATTGGTGAGAAAAGTATTACTTATAAATTAAGAGATTGGATTTTTAGCAGACAAAGATACTGGGGTGAACCTATTCCCATATTAAAAGATTCTAAAGGAAACATTATAAGAACCCTTAATGATAATGAACTACCTCTCACTTTGCCAGAAGTCAGTAGCTATGAACCAACAGGCGATGGAAAAAGTCCATTATCCGCAATAACAAGTTGGGTTCAAAGAACAAATGCAAAAGGTGAAACTGAATTTATAGAAACAGACACTATGCCCGGCAGTGCCGGAAGTAGTTGGTATTTTTTAAGATATATAGACCCATATAATACTAATTCAATTGGTGATTTTGAAAAATTAAAATATTGGATGCCAGTTGATCTTTACATTGGCGGTCAAGAACACGCTGTTGGGCATTTATTATATTCTAGATTTTGGACCAAAGTTTTATACGATGCTGGCGTTTGTCCAGTAGATGAACCTTTCCAAAAATTGGTTCATCAAGGTATGATTTGTCGTGATGGCGCTAAAATGTCAAAATCTAAAGGCAACGGAATAAATCCTGATGAAGTTGTAGAACAGTATGGAGCTGACACTCTTAGAGTCTACGAAATGTTTATGGGTCCATTAACGCAAACAAAAGATTGGGATGATAGTAATTTAGCAGGTATTCATCGTTTCTTAAGTCGAATTGAAAGGTTCTTTTTAAGTGATGATGGAAAAAGTTTATTAAATGATGAACCTGCAAGTTTGGAAGATAAAAAAATCCTTCACAAAACAATTAAAAAAGTGACAGAAGATATACAAAATTTAAGTTTTAATACATCAATTGCGCAAATGATGATTTTCTTAAACAGTGTTGCTGATACTCAATGTAAAAATAAAGAAATATTAAGTCAATTTTTAAAATTGCTTTGCCCATTCGCTCCTCATTTAGCTGAAGATCTTTGGTATAAATGTATTCTTGAAGAAAAAGTATCGCCAAACAGTGAAGAATATCCCTTTCTTTCTTTAGCAATTTGGCCATCCTACAATGAAGCTTTAACAATTGATAACGAAGTGAAAATAGGAGTTCAAATCAACGGAAAACATAGAGGTGAAATTTTAATCAACTTAAATGCTTCTCAAGATGAAGCTGTACAAGCAGCTATGAATAATGCAAATGTCAAAGCTACTTTAGAGGGAAAAACAATTAAAAAAACAATTTATGTAGCAAACAGAATTCTAAATTTTGTTGTTGTTTAATTTGTTATTCTTTATCTTCCTAAAAAGTATTACTTTTCTTAGTGAAGTCTAAAGTAGATAAAATATTTCCTTGCCTATCCAAAAAATATTGCTTTAATAAAGTTCCAGCAGAGTCTCTTAAAATTACAGTTGAATTTGAATAAAAATCAACTGTAACTTTTTCTTCTGTTTTCTTAGAGTTTTCAAGACCATAATTTTTCATTGCGTGCATAATTGGAATAGCCCAATTATGACTTCCATTTAATTTAATAAAGTAATTAGTGGCAATATCGCCTTCTAAATATGATTCATATTCTATTTTAGCATGAATTGTTCCTTTACTTGCTAGCAATTCTGCTATTACACTTTCCCCTGGTTCTAATTCTACTAATAATCCAGCAGAAGAACCTATCGTAAACGCCTCACTTTTCGATCCTCCTTTTCCCCAAGAGTGCTCATAATGTAAATTTGTGTTTCCACCTAAACCAGCTCCATTAAATTGAATGCCGTAGTTAAAGGCTTGATCAAAAGACATGGTATTTGAATGACTCCAGTTAGACTCAATTGTATTAGTAACATTTGCTGAAATATTTGCATTAAATTGAGCTTTTATTTTACTTAAATTTGAAAAATATTTAGTTTCTACAATATAAGGTATACTTTCAAATTTTGTTATTGAAGCATTTTTTACTTTGAGTTTTGTCTCCACCTCTTTCCATTCATTTTTTGTATACAAATTTCCAAAAGTAGTTGGTCCATGTAAATACGCGGCAAAAGGTTTTTTACCTAATTCAAGTTCAACCATTCTTTTTAAAATATCTTTGTCTTGAATATGAAAAATTCTTTCTTCATTTTTGGTTATCACATGCGCTTCATTTCCTGATGTTACTATGGTTGAAAAAGCTGCATTAACTCCCGCAATGATATTTATTGCAATTGACATAAATTTCTCCTAGTTTTTTTCTATCATTTGTGTATTTAATTTTTCAGAGAACTTCTATAGTCAAAAAAATGCCTATAAAAGTACTTGATATGCTAATTACTCAATTTAGGTTTGGTTATTTATTGAACTATAAATGATACTTATAAACAGATGGAAAGTATTAATAAGGATTTTATTACTTTTCTTAACTAGAAAGATTTAAAAAGGTAAATTAAATAAATGCTTAAATTTTTAAAAAACAGCTATTCAAAAACTTTTTTCCTATTCACTCTGATAGTTTTATTATCTTTAATTATTAGATGTTTGTACGGCTACCATTCATGGTACATAAGAGATCAAGCAAGAATTTTCGATTTAGGTTTTAAGCTATTCAGTGAAAATATTCTTCCGGTTCATGGATCTCCTGTTGTTTATGTGGATTCAGTTCTTCCAGGTAGTTTGCAAGGTATATTAGCCGCTTTTCCATTATATTTTTCATTTGGCAATCCATTTGGAATTATCTGCTTTGTTCAAATTCTCAACTTAATTTCATGCATTATTCTAGCTTTAATTTATTCAAAAATATTTAATAAAATAAACAAACTATTTATTTTTTTCTTTATTGTTCTTAATCCTATGAACATAATATATTCCTATGCTTGGAACCCTTCTTTTATGATTTTATTCACAACATTATTTTTTCTTGGTATTTATAAAGTAATCGAAAATAAAGAAAGTAATATTGGAAATTTTCTTTTGTACTTTCCCATATTATTTATGCTTCAATTAAATTTACAATTTTTAATTTATCCAGTTCTTCTTATTATTCTGTTTTTAAAAAAAATAATTAAAATTCCAAAATTTTCTGTCTTCTCACTTGCAGTTTTACCTGGATTTATTTTTCTTTTACCCTATCTTGTTGATAAACTTTCAAACAAAAGCAAACCCGTTAATAATTGGAATTTAAATGGAAATTTTTTAGATAGCATAACTTTCAATTTCGAAAATATTTTTTCCTACTTTCACGTTTTAATAAGATTCATTTCCTTTTCTGCCTCTGAAATCACTAGAAATATTAACAAAGAATATCTATTTAATTCAGCTTTTCTGATACCATTTTTCATCTTTTCAATAATCATTACAATTTTCATAATAGCATTTTCAGCATTATTTTACTTAAATAAAAATGTTTGGAAAAGTATAATCCTAAATAAAGCTAAATTTAAAACAGAAGATAAATTTAATTTTATATTAATTGCAATTCCTATAATAACAACTATCCTGTTTGTTTTTTCTATTACTCCACCATCTACACATAAAATTTGGAGTCTTTTCCCATTTTGTTTTTATCCATTATTTTTTATGATCAATAAAATAAAGCAAAAAGAAAATCCTAATTATGAAAATCACTTTCTACTACCAAATAAATTAATTTCTAAACTTAGAATATTAAACACAACTAAAATAAATAATTATTATATATATGTAATCCCTATTTTTTATTTTTCTACTTTGCTTTTTGGTTGTTTATCAGCTACAAAAGTCCCAATCAATTATTCCTATGTAATGGAAAGAAGCAAAACATTTTGTAAAAATGAGGATAGAGAATATATTAAAAATATTTTAATAGACGAGAAAAAAGCCAAAAAAGAAGAAGATTATACTTTTTCTTTATTATGTCAGTATTGGGATAATTTAAAATAGCTTTTTAAAAAAATTGCTACCCCATCTTTGTCATTAGTTTCAGTTATAAATTTGGCACCTTTTTTTGCTAATTCAGATGCATTTGCCATCGCGACTCCTATTCCGCAATTTTTAAGCATTAACTCATCATTATCTCCATCACCAAATGCAATAAATTCCGAAAGTGAAAATTGAAATAATTGTGCATAAGTTGAAACTCCTAAAAACTTAGAAACACCTAATGCATTTATCTCTAAAGAGTCAGATTTAGAAAATACACAACTTACTTTCTTCAAATTATTTTCTATGTATTTTCTTATTTCTATTAAAACATCTGGATTTCCTACTAACATAATTTTTTGTACTGAATTTTTTAGTTCTAAAACTTTTCCATCTATCAAAGTAGGAGAAAATCCTATGATATCTATTTCCTCTTGAGCTTTGCTCGTTAAAAAAGGAATATACCAATCAAAATCTGAATATATGTGCATAGTAAGTGTGTTAAACTTTGTATGGTTCTTTAATGTTTGATACAAATTAACTAATTCATCTTTATCAATAGATTCACGAAAAATAATATTATTTATGCCACTTGCTATAATTGCACCATTTCCTGCTATCATTGGAGAATTAGGCAAACCTATTTGACTAGCAATTTTTAAAACTGATTTTATTGGTCTAGCACTAGCTAATATTATTCTTATCCCAGAATTACTTAGGTGTTGCAATATATTTTTTGAAAACTTAGTTACTTCATGATTTTTATTTAAAAGAGTACCATCTAAATCTATTGCAACAGCTTTCACATTCAACTTGATTTACCTCATTAACTTTTGTATTAAATACCTTAATTTTTCTACTTGACGTAGACAACTTACTTCTTGAGTGTAAAAATTTACCTCATTTATTTGTATCCATTTTAAATCTAAAGATTCTTCAGATATTGTGATATTTTCATCTGACGAAATTAATAAAAAACGAATGTCATAATGAAAATGACTTGGTTCATTTTTTCTTTCAGGAATAAAATGAATATCTAAATCAAATGACTGGGGAATTCCCATATCAATTAATTTGTTTGGAAAATTAAAAATATCCACAAAATCTATTGATGTTAATCCAGATTCTTCTTTTGCTTCTCTTAACGCAGAATAATGAACAATACTTTCTCCATCACAATGCCCACCTAATTGCAACCACTTATTTAATTTTGCATGATACGTTAATAAGATCTTAGTAAAATCGTGATTAACTACTAAAGCTGAAGAAGTAATATGTCCTTTCAGACAATCTCTGTAGAAACAATTATCGTTTTTCTTCACAAATGAAATTATTTCATCAACTTTTTCTTCATTTTCTAAAAAATTATTTGATAATTCAAAAAAATTTTTTTTTACAATATTATTTTTATAATTGATCAAAGATTCAATAATAAAAGTTCTATCAACACTTAAATCTTCTAAAGACATATAAAAATACCTAAATTAATTATTTTTAATTAATTTTTTTCCTATTTGTAAAAAGTAGACCCATATTACGGCAAAAATAATTAAAAACCCTCCAAACAGAGCTTTTGTCGTCATACTCTCTTTTAGTAGCATATAACCAAATAAGATTGCAAATAAAGGTTCTAAAATATAAATTAAAGATGCTCTTTCTGGTGTTGTTTTACATTGATAATTTGCTTGCAATAAAGTTGTTCCAACCATTGATATCGCACCTAAATAAAATAAAGCGGCATAAGCTTCAATACTTGTTGGTAGAATATGCATATTTTTATGATAGTTTATTGGGATGAAAGTAGCTGCAAAAATACACATAATCATAATCTCAAGAAAAGCAAAAATTTTGCTTTTCCCATTTTTTTTCACAATTTTTTGTAATGTGTGAATATGCATTGAAAAGGTTATTGCACACAAAATAGTCCAAATATCCCCAGCGCCTATACCACTACCATCAAAAGGGCTTGTTAGTAATATCATTCCAACAAATGCAAATGCCATTGATACATAATCTTTATAATTAGGATATTGTTTTTGAAAAATAGGCGACAATAATGGAACAAAAATAATTGTAAGATTAGTTAAAAAAGCACTTCTAGCTGAGGTTATAGTTTCCAAACCAAATGATTGAAATAAATATGATAAATATACTAAAAAGCCTAAAATTGCTCCAAGAGGAAGAAATTTAAAACAATCTTTTCTATCTTCTTTTTTTATAAATACAAAAGGTAATAGCACTAAAGAAGCTAATAATGAACGGAAAAATACTAATGCAAAAGAATCCATTTCAGCTACAACTATACGAGTCACAGGAAATGTTAGACCCCAAATAATTGTTAACAAAACTAAAGCAAGTTCAGCTCTAAATCTTTCTGATTGTAACATAAATTTACCTATTTATTTTTAGATTTTGTTATTAAAGCAAAATTAAAATTCTACTTTAAATAAAAGACATAAATTTTACATTTAGCAAAATAAAAGATAATTTTCAATTGCAATACCTTAATATTATCTTTTGAATTCTAAAAATATTTATTTAAATTTATTTGCCTAAAAAAAAATAATTTAAACTTTAAATATAAAAAAATTTAAGTTATGTATTAATGCAAGTGAGCTGTATAACTTAACTTTTTCGCTTATAAAACCAGTATATTTCTGTAAATGACTATTTTCCTAAATAGAGGAGCTATAAATGTTAGATTTAGAATCTTTATTTAAAGAACATTTGAAAATTAGAATGGCTACAACAGATAAAGCCTTAAGTGCACTTAACTACAAAAGTTTAATTCTGGGTGCAGGTGAACCTTTCGGTTATTTTGCTGATGACACCTTTGCTCCATTTAAAACCAATCCACAGTTTGCACATTGGTGCCCAGCCGTTGGTCCACACCACGTTATTAAATATGAGCCAGGTAAAAAACCCTTGCTTATTTACTATTCTCCAGATGATTTTTGGCACTATCACGCCCCTTTAGGGAATCCATTTTGGGCTTCATGTTTCGAAATCATAGAAGTTGGGAACAAAGATAAAATTTGGGAATTATTGGGAGATACATCCTTTTCAGTTTTCCTAGGAAACGAAACTAAATATGCCGTTGTAAAAAATATAAAAATTAATTGTGAGTTACTTGAAGCACGCTTAAATTGGTATCGAAGGTTTAAATCGGATTATGAAATAGAATGTTTATCACAAGCAAATAAACTTGGAGCAAAAGCTCATCTTGCAGCAAAAGATGCATTTTTTAACGGTGATTCAGAATATCAAATTCATAATAAGTACTTACAAGCTATTGAATGTGTCGATACCGATTTACCATATACAGGCATTGTTGCTCTTGATAAAAATTCAGCCATCCTTCACTATCATGGTAGGGAAAAAAGAAGAAATGGAAACGTTTTATTAATTGATTCAGGTGCCTCTTTTAATAATTATGGATCAGATATTACCAGAACATATGCAAATAAAAATTGCCATCCTGCATTTATAGAATTATTAAAACAAACTGAAGATTTGCAACAAGTTTTATGTAAAAACGTCAAAAAGGGTTTATATTTTCCAGCGCTTCATGAAACTTGTCATAAAGAAATAGCAAAAATTTTAGAAAACCTAGGTATTATTTCAATCAATGGAGATTATGAAACTGCTTTAAATGAAGGATTGACAAAAGTATTTTTACCGCATGGTCTAGGTCACAAGCTGGGAATTCAAGTGCATGATATTGGAGGAAAGCAATTAGATGAGCAAGGTAATCCTGCTCCAATAAATCCACCAAATGTACTTTATAGATCTTTACGCTTTGTAGGTACCTTAGAAAATAATGTTGTAGTTACCATTGAACCTGGAATTTATTTTATTCAGACATTGCTGAATCAATATAAAGAAAAAAATAAATATTCAGAAAACATCAATTGGGCGCTGGTTGAAAAACTAATGCCATATGGCGGTATTAGAATTGAAGATGATGTTGTTCCTTTAGAAAATTCGCAAAGAAATTTAACAAGAGAATTTCTACCTTAAAAATATAAACGTTTTTGAAGATTCTAATGCTTGACTAAATTGATGACACTTATAACTTTCCCATTTTTAGTTGCTAATTAATTTTATTAAAGAGTCTTCAATTATATTTCTTTCCTCATAGTATTCTTTTTGAATTAAAGATTTTTTCAGGTCAAAATATTCCTTATTAAAAGGCTTTATAAAATCAAATAAATTTAAATTATTAGAATTAGTAATCTTTATATTTTCATTAAATTTTTCAAGGTAATCTGAAAAAGTAAAATGCAGCAACCCTTCTCCAATATAACCACCTTCCATAGATTTAATATTTTTATCATTAGAAATTTCTACTCCTTTTACATATACACCTTTATCTCTCCACCCAGTTCCTATACGCCAACAACCTTCACTTTGAGATTTATAAAAATGTCTACATTTTACAATGCCTTCTTTAACAGAATATCCAATAGCATTCATATATTTATTCATTTTAAATTTATGAGTAATGTAAAAACTTTGGGTTCTGTTGCAAATAATTAGGAGTTACGAAACACTGGGTTGTTACTTTTCAAGAATGCCACCTCTAGGCGCAATTATGCAGCGAGGGAGCTAAATTGCTCCCAAATAGGTAAATGACTTTTAAATTTGAACTGCCCTTTTCTGAGCATATGATGGAGTTCAATACCAGCTAAAGTAGCTCTCGCCGATTTCAAGGAGAAGAAACCAAGCATAGGCTTCACTTTCTTTTTTATAAATCGATGGTCTTGCTCTACAAGGTTATTTAGATATTTATTTTGTCTTATTAAGATCTTATCTGCAGATTTAAGATCTTTGGTTCTGTTGCAAAAAATATATAAGTGAGAGTAGAGTAACTTTTTTTTGCAACAGAACCGTAATTTTTCCATAATTCATATTAATATACCAATCTTTTTATTGAATACAAAGTACCCATTATGCTAATAATTAAAACACAGAATCCAGAAATAATAAATATTGCTCCCCATGAGGAAATATTAATAGTTAAAAAAGAAAACAATAATATTCCAAATAAGTTTGTTACTGATGAAATAAATGCTAATTGGCCAAAGTAAATTCTTTTTAAAGAGCTATCAGAATTAGGAATTTCAGCAATAAAGGAACGAAATCCATTTAAAAGTAATGTCATACCAATCGCCATAATTATATTACCTAAAGATAAAACTAATAAATTATTACTTGAACCAATTATAGCAAGACCACCACCTGACATAATTCCAGCAAATTTTCTATGTCTAGTTAATAAAGGCCATTTAGTAGTAATAAATCCAGAAACAAGCATAGAAATATTTTGAATTGTCATAAATACTGCGATCATTTTTGGATTTAAATTAATCTTATTAAGATAGACTAAAATACCTCCATTATAAGTTGAAGCCATTAAATTAATTATAATTACAATAATCCAAAAAAAATAGTTATTAATATAAAAAGAGAATAATCCTTTTTGATTATAAGAATTTATATTCAAATAATTTATTTTGTTATTTTTTAAAAATAAAAATATAAATAAAGCTGATATTAAATAAGAAAGTCCATTAATTAAAATTATATAAATAATTGGTATTTTCAAAGTAAATAATAATATAATTGAAATTGATGGAGCTAATATTTTTGTTGCTGTTAAAAATGTTGAATCTAAATGTAAGTATCTAGTTGTATTCTCTGAGGTTAGAAACTGTTGTGCCGAAGCTGTAATTAAAATAGAAAAAAGAGTAAAAATAAGACTAAACAAAGCTAAAGAATATTTTGATAAAATGTAATTACCATCTGTATTTATTTCAAAAATGCAAATTAAAAACGTAAAAATACCTGCACAAAAATTAGCAAAAATTAATATTTCTTTTGATGAGAAAATTAATAGCCGGGGTAGAATTACCCAGTTTCCTAGAAAACTTCCAGTTACTGAAGCTAAAATTACAAATGGTATTTCTGATTCTCTTTTTGAGCTTACTAAATATAAAAGTATTGAGTATGTGCAAATAGTTGAACCAATGTTTGATATAAATCTTCCAATAATTAAATTTATAATATTTTTTATGTCCATAAATTAGTTATATACCTTTGAACATAGACTGCATGGAGTTGAATTATTATCCATCTTAAATTTATGATCTTCAATATTTGAATTTTTATATTTCAAATAATCTTCAAACGAACCTAAACTTAGAAATATAAATTTATCATCAAAATGTGCTTTAGCAAAAATTTCATAAATTGAGAGCTCTTCTAGTTTACTAAAACTAATATGTTTCTTAGGATAAATAGTTCCTGTACAATATACCCATCCAATATCAGGGTAAACCGCTGCTCTATTTCGAACAGGACATTTTAAATCGCTGAGTTTAGGTTCAGTTAAATTATTTATTTTTAGTAATGATTTAGCTCTTCCTGACTTACTAAATTTTGACCGATATTTCCATTCTATTATATGTGCTATATTATATTCTTTTGCTTTTGATATAATATCTTTTAAATATTCATTATTTTCTAGAACTTCAATATCAAATAAACATTTATTTCCAATAATTTCATAATGGCGTTTTGCAAAATTTAAAATATGTTCTACAGATATAAATGGTAAATGAAATTGACCTGTGCTAATTTTTACATGATCTTCAGCATTGTTTCCAAATCCAACACTTTTTAATTGTTTTAATATATTACATAATTTAAGATCGTCTTTACCTAAAAATCCATTACTAAATGGAATAATTTTTTCAATTTTTAAATTCTTTAATTCCTGAACGAGTTCTACCAATTCAACTGGGAATTGGAATGGTTCTCCTCCTGATATTCCTACTTCATTTAAGCCCATTGAAACCCATTCGGTAATATTTGATTTAATTTGCTTCCATTCTATAAATTTTTTCTTATTTTCAGGACTACTTGCATTATAACAATGAGCACATCTTGCATTACAATAAAATGATGTAGTTATTCCTAGACTTTTTGGAAGCCAAATAGGATATACCGATTCAATGAAAGATTGAAAACTCATATTATAATTATTTGATTTAAAGGAATGAAAGTATCCATAAATTTCAAATTTTGATAATCCCCAAAATGAGTTATATTTTGAGTTATTATTCATTGCCAATGATTGATAATTCCAACCATATATATTACTTAATTTTTCAATTATTTCTGAAGTATTTTTTTCTTTTTTAAATACTTGAATAGATATTTTTCCCTGTATTGATTTAATTTTAATTATGCCTGTTAGAGAATATTTTTCATAAATATATCCATTTGCAGATAATAAAATACTATTTTCCTCTGATAGAATAAAAAATTCTTTTACAAATTCATAAAGATAGGGAATTGATTCATCTGTTTTAATAAGTCCAAATTCTATTTGTTGTGCTGCAATTGCAGCTGTAAAAAAATATAATTTGGATTTATTATAATAAGGAATATCTGAATTTCTAATATAATTTTGAAAATTTAATAAATCTCCCCAGCTTCCATAATCTCCTGCAATTGGTTCAGTTTTATCAAGATAATTATCAAGTAAATTTATTAAAATATCATTTTCATCATTTACAAAGGCACCTTTTAATGTGTCAAAAATCCAATCTTTACGATCGCGCCTATATCGCTCATTTTGAATTTTTACTCCAATATTATTTAAATTTAATATTTCTTGTAATTCTTTTTTAAATCCCGAAAATTGATCTAACACGTCGAGTCTCCTCTAAAGTTTCTTCAAATGGAGGGATTTTTTGTTCACGTTCAATAACAATTAAAGTATTTTCATCAAATATTGATCGGTATTGTTTCAATAAATCCCAGCTTCTTTTATTAACTGGACTTGAATGAGTATCTCTATAAAAATTTTCATGCCATTCACCCCCTGCGAGATGAATTTCTCCAATTGAAACTCCATTTAATTTTTCTAATTCCATATCTGCAGAGATACCAAAATTTATTTCATTTGCAACTAAATTTGAAATATCTAGAAGCATTTTTGATTTTCTTCCCTTAAAACATTTTGGAAATATATTTACCGCGCTATTTTGATGTTCCATTAGAAATGGTGCTGCAGGATTTTCAAAATAAAATGGACATGAAGTTATTTTGGATTCTATAATACTTAATCTCTTATTAAGAAGATTTTCTGCCTCAATTCCAATGGGAGCTGGTGTTAGACTGGAAAATGCTATTCCATCTAATGTAGTTAAAGCATAATGATCCGCCCAAGCTAAAAATGAATTAGAATTTAAAAATTTTTCGTGTAATTCTAATTTATTATCTTCCCAGGGTGAAGGGTCTAGCAAAGATAATGAATATCCATGTGCAGTTGCTGGTTTGTGATCTAATATTTTTTGAAGTGTTTCTTTTGCTTTAAAATCTTTACGGTAAATAAAATCTTCAATAACTATTTCAACAAAATCTATTTCTGGATGTTTTAATGATTTTTCATAATACTCTTTAGGTACATGTTGTGGGGAAAGGGATATTCCAATTTTCAATTTTTTTTACTCCAAAAAAATTATAATGGAGTAAAAAAAATGTACTCCATTATAATTTTTTATAATAATTAATAGCAATAATTACATATAACAACATGTATGAGCAGAAACTTCAATGTCTTCAATAATAATTATTGTTTCATTATTTTCTTTTAAATCTTCCATTTTTGACTCCTTATAGATTATTTTTTGAACCAGGTTTTTAGTGTATTTCATTTTTTTTAAATGACAAATTGCTAATGTCAAAAATTTGCCTTCTTTTAGAAATAGCATCACAAATATTAAGAAAATATTCGTCCCAACTTGGTCTCAATCTTTTTTTGACCATTCTGATTTCCTTTCAATTGAATAATAGACAATTGATCGGAAACATTTAATGAAAGTATATTCAAAATAGGGAATAATGAATAATTTTTTATAACTTCACCATTCCAGAAATTTTTACATCAAGGCAAACTAATATTTTTAAAAGAGTATCAGTTGTTGCATTATGATAATGGGTTCTGTTGCAAAAAATATATAAGTGAGAGTAGAGTAACTTTTTTTTGGAGTTGTTTGAGGGGAGTGGCGATGGATTTCAAGTGGAAGCACGCTGATCGTATGATTATCATAATGGCAATACGTTGGTATGTAAGCTACTCCCTGAGTTACAGACAAGTAGAAGAACTTTTAGCAGAGCGTGGTATTTTTGTAGATCACACGACCATTCATCGTTGGATTGTGGAATACGGTCCAAAATTACTTAAGAAGTTTTATAAGCTTAGGAAGCGTATCTGTGGAAGTTGGCGAATGGATGAGACTTACATCAAAGTAAAAGGTGAATGGTGTTATCTCTATAGGGCAGTGGATAAGCATGGTCAAACGATTGATATTTACCTTTCAAAACGAAGAGATACAACGAGTGCCAAACGTTTTTTCCAAAAATGCTTTCGTTCTTCTGGAATTCCAGAAAAGGTAAATATTGATAAAAGTGGCTCTAATACGGCAGCATTAAAGGCTATCAATAAAGATCTTAAATCTGCAGATAAGATCTTAATAAGACAAAATAAATATCTAAATAACCTTGTAGAGCAAGACCATCGATTTATAAAAAAGAAAGTGAAGCCTATGCTTGGTTTCTTCTCCTTGAAATCGGCGAGAGCTACTTTAGCTGGTATTGAACTCCATCATATGCTCAGAAAAGGGCAGTTCAAATTTAAAAGTCATTTACCTATTTGGGAGCAATTTAGCTCCCTCGCTGCATAATTGCGCCTAGAGGTGGCATTCTTGAAAAGTAACAACCCAGTGTTTCGTAACTCCTAATTATTTGCAACAGAACCCTTATTTTAATATATAGATTTTATATTCTTTTTTCAGTAAATAATTTGACATTTATAGGTAGAAAACTCTTTTATATGTTTGAATAACTCACTCATCTGTGATTGTAACGTCCAGCTCATTTTAAAAATAAAATTTTCTAATTATTAAAAGAATTTAAAGATAAGAAATTTAAAAAATATTTTAAAAGAAAAATAAAAGTAGAAAAAAGCTAAATTCCATTTTGTGCACTGTGCACTGTAAATGTAATTAAATTAACAATTTCTTCAATGTCTGAATTTCGTGCTAAAACATTTACTGGTTTTTTCATCCCTGTTAATATTGGTCCTATAGACGTAGCCCCACCCAAATTTCCAAGTAATTTATATGCTATATTTCCAGAAGTTAAATCTGGGAAAATAAGCACATTTGCTGGTCCTTTTAAAGTAGAAAAACCATAGGAACGATCTAATAATTCCGAGGATAAAGCAAAGTCAGCTTGCATTTCACCATCAATTTCAATATCTGGTCTTAATTTTTTAACAATTCCAGTAGCTTTACAAACTTTTTCAGCCTCTGGATGTTTAGTGCTTCCAAAATTACTGAAACTTAGCATAGCTACTCTTGGTTGTTCTGTTAAATGTATTTTTGCTAAATCATGCGTTTGAATAGCAATTTGCGCAAGCTGTTCTGCAGTTGAAGTTATGTTTACTGTTGTATCTGCTACAAAAATACTTCTATCTTTCCAAAGTAATAGATAGATACCAGCTAATATTTTATCTGGTTTTGTACCAATAATTTGCAATGCAGGGCGAAGTGTATCTCCATAATTATGATGAACTCCTGAACAAAAAGCATCGGCATCTCCTGCTTCAACCATCATGGAAGCAAAATAATGATGATCACCAGCAATTAATTCATATGCTCCCATTCTTGTTACGCCTTTTCTAGCTCTTTTTTCTAGTAACAAAGAAGCATATTTTTGTGATTGTTCACTTTCAATAGGATCAATAATTTCAATATTTGCAAGTTGTTTATCTAATTTAGCTTCGACAATTAACTTTTTAATTTTATCAATATTACCTAAAAGAATTGGTTCACAAATTCCTTCTGACTTAACAATTTCAGCTGCTTTTAAAATTTTTGGACTAGTTCCTTCTGGCAAAACAACTCGCATTTTTTTCCCAGAATTTCTATTTTTCACAACCACACTTCTTTTAATTTTTCTTGTTACCGATTGTAAAACTCCTAAACGTGATTCTAATTGATCAACATAATGTTCTAAATCAATATTTTTCCTAGCTACTTTAGTGTCCATTGCTGCTTTGGCAACAGCAGGTGCAACTTTTAATAAAAGTCTTGGATCAAATGGTTTAGGAATTAAATATTCCCTACCAAATTCCATATTTCCAGCATTTTGATAAGACTTTGTTACACTTTCTGGAATATCTTCTTTTGCAAGTGCCGCTATTGCATGCACAGCAGCCATTTTCATTTCTTCATTAATTCTTCTAGATAAAACATCCATTGCACCACGGAAAATGTAAGGATAACCCAACACATTGTTTACTTGATTAGGATAATCAGAACGTCCTGTAGCAATAATTGCATCGTTTCTAACAGCTTTAATATCTTTTGGAGAAATTTCAGGATCAGGGTTAGCCATGGCAAAAATAATTGGATTTGCTGCCATAGTTTTTACCATGTCTTGTGTAACAGCACCTGCAACACTTAACCCACAAAAAAAGTCAGCACCTTCTAAAGCCTCTGCTAGTGTTCTTTTGGCTGTGTCATTTTCAAAGCGTTGTTTATATTTGTTCATACCTTCAATACGACCTTTATAAACAACACCTTTAGAATCACACAAAATTAAATTTTCACGTTTCAATCCCAAATTTAAATACATTTGTGCACAAGAAATAGCTGCTGCCCCAGCTCCATTAACAACACATTTTATTTCAGAAATTTTTCTGCCCGTAATTTCACAAGCATTTAGTAAAGCAGCTCCACTGACAATAGCTGTACCGTGTTGATCATCATGAAATACTGGAATATCCAATTCTTCTCTTAATTTTTCTTCTACTTCAAAACATTCCGGAGCTTTTATATCCTCTAAATTTATTCCTCCAAATGTTGGTTCTAACATTCTACAGGCTGAAATTATTTCTTCTGGTGTTTTAGCATTTAATTCAATATCGTAACAATCAATATCAGCAAACATTTTAAAAAGGACAGCTTTTCCTTCCATCACAGGTTTTCCTGCTAAAGGCCCAATTGCACCCAGCCCCAGTATTGCTGTTCCGTTTGTCACAACTGCAACAAGATTCCCTTTTGCAGTATATTCATAAACTAATGAAGGATCTTTTGCTATTTCTTTACAAGGCTCTGCAACCCCTGGAGAGTAGGCTAAAGTAATGTCACGTTGCGTTTTGCATTCTTTCGTAATTCCTGTTTCAATTTTTCCTTTACGTCCTTTGCTATGATAGTGCAAAGCGTCTTCTCTTAAGCCCATGTGCGTATCCTCCTTTATCATCTACTGATGATGTCATGGGAACAACCTTTGTCTAGGGTATCCTTTTAGAATAACTCTTGCAATGTGATAAACTATATCTAACCTTTGCTAATAAAAATTAAAATTATGAAAGGGTTTTACCCATGAAGGTTTTGCTAATAGATGATGATGCTGACCTTTTAGAAATGTCTGTAAGAAGGTTTAAAAAGAAAGGTTTTGAAATAGACTCTGCACAAAACTTAACAACTGCAAGAAATTTTTTAAAAAATGATTCGTCTATTCAATCTATTATCTGTGATCTATTTTTACTTGATGGTGAAAATGGTTTAGATTTTTTTGAAAAAGAAATAAAAAATCAATTTAAAGGAAAATTTATTTTAGCAACAGGAGACGATACTGCGGATCCAAGAATAGAAAAATTGAAAAGTGAATATAAATTATTTACTTGTTTTCAAAAGCCTTATTCTATAGACGATGTCATAAAATATATAGAGCAGTAGCATGGCAATAAAAATCAAAATAAATAATCAGTCCCAGGAACAAAAAGGCAATTGGTTTAAATTGCATGATGCAGCCGAACTTTTGTCTGTTTCTGAAATTACATTACGCAGAAAAATAAAGACAGGAAAAATTAAATCGGAGTTAAGAGAGGGAAAATATTTTGTTTTCTTATCTGAAAAACAATATAAGGGGAAAAAACAAGAAATTTATGAAATTGAAAAATATTTACTTGAGAAAGAAGAGGAAATTAAAAATTTAAAAACTCAACTTTTGGATCAAAAAATTCTTATTAATGCTTTAGAGGAAAAAGTAAAACAATATAACAAAAATTTCTCTTAGAAAAACTCACTTAACCCAAAGGATAATCCACTTTGGTTTTCTGGTGTTACTGCAAATCCATAGTCCATACGTACTATTAAACCAGCTAGCTGCATTAATGGAAGACGTAATCCAACACCATAAGACATTAAAGACTGATTATTTATTGCATTTCAAAAATCTGAGCCAATATATCCCACATCAAAGAAAGGAACAACTTGTAAAGAAACATAGTTACCTTCACATACGGTTTGTCTAACTTCTACGTTTGAGTAAATAGCTTCGTTTCCGGAATATTGCATACTTTGAAAACCACGGAGCTGATCTGCACCAAGATATATTTTTCTAATTAAATTTTTTGAATTAGATCTTTCATGTTGAATTCTTAATGCAAAATTTGTGTGGTTATATAATTTCATTTTGTAAAAAGCTAGAAAAGTATTCTCAAATTTAATGTAATCTTCATTGTTATTGTCTTGGTACATCCCTGCAGTAGAAGTAACCGTTGAACTTAATTGTGCACCTTGCGCTAAATAACTATCGTGATCAATCTTTCCCAGTACACCTTTTCCAACAAAAGCCATATTTTCAAAAGATTTTGGTTTTTCAATTGCATTTTGAGTATTTTTTATCTTTTCATCATTTGAATATTTATATTTCCTGCATTTTCATATTTTAATCCGCCACCAAGATTGATATAATCATTAAATTTCCAGATCAAATCGCCTTCTAGTTGTATTAAATTAACCGAATAGTATCCCACTTCTCTGTTTTTATTGTAAATTGTATTTTTATTATCAACATAATTAAAGCTAAGAACACTTACTAAAGGTAAGTTAAAAGTAAAATTATTGACAAAAGTACTACCAAAATTGGGCTTGGAATTTTGCAGATAAAAATAATTAGTCAATTGATAAAATCTACCTAAAAAATTATAATCTTTTAAAGCCACACCGTATCTCGATACTCCACCAGCTGAATAAGCTATTGGTACAGGTATAATGGCCCATTTTTCCTCTAAATTAAATTTCACATCGATTTTATTAGAGTCGTCCTTATCACCAGCAGTTGATACTTCTACTTTAGAAAATAGATGAGTATTTTTTAATTGTTGCACAGCTTTTTCAAGTTTTTCTGTTTGAAATTGATCCCCAGAATTTATCTCTACTATTAAATTTAACACAGACTCTTCAGTTCTATTGTTACCCAAGAACTCTATTTTATTAAAGGTTTTTTCCGCAGCAAAAGCTGAGAAACTACTTAGGCAAAATAGAATTGGAATAATTTTTTTCAGTGAAGACATAAAATCCTTTCAAAAAAATATCTTTTATTACCATACACTTATTAGTACATATTTAATTACTTACTTAACAAATATAACAGGCTCAACAAAGGTTAGAATATTATTAAAATTAAATAAAAAGTCAAATTATCCTATAAATTATATTTTTATTCTAATTATATTGCACTAGAGTAACTATTCAGTTAAATTATTAATAAATAGATTAATATTAATCTATTTATTAATAATTTTATGATACTATACATTTTTTTTAGGATTCAAAAATTGCATGAAAATTAATAACAACAATGGACTAATCTGTTTAATCTTAGTTTTGTCATATCATTACAATATTTTTGCGCATGAAAAGCAAATGAAAACAACTTCTCTTCAAATAGATTTAAATTCAACCATGGATTTAGCTGAGAAAAACTCTCTTCAATTAAAAAGCTCTCTAGATGATTATAATTCTTCAAATTTTCAGCACACCCTCTCTTATTTTCAATTTGGACCTAGCCTAGAAGCTTCTGCTGAAACTGAGTGGTACCTAAGAAGAGATGCTATGAATTTAAATTCAAATCAAAATGGTGATAGAAGCTCTTCAGTTACATTAAAAATCACGCAACCAATATCAAATATTTGGAAAAATTATTATAACATAAAAGAACTTGAAGCTAAAAAAGATGCGTCCGCTTTTGATTATACTTTTCAAAAAATTAATGCCCGAATAACTGCAGCCCAAGCTTTTTTAGAAGCTCAACAAGCATTAAATGATCTTGAAATAAAAAAAACAACATTTGAAAACGCTGCTATTCAATATAAAGAAACAAGCGTGCTTTTTGAAACAGGAGACGCCAGTAAAGACAAAGTAGATTTACTATTATCGCAAGCAAATCTAAATTCCGTAGAAAATGACGTAAATAAAGCTAAAATTGAATATTTAAATAAGTTAGAAAACTTAAAAAAAGTTTTAAAACTTAGTGAACAGACAGAAATTTCATTAAAACCATTAGAATATTCTTTTTGGGAAAAACAAAAAGTAATATTAAAAGATCTTAATATATTAATTCAAGAAAGCAAAAATAACAGACCAGATCTTAAAAGTATTGAAAAAAACTTGTTTGCTAGCAAGCAAGAAATTGCAAAAAATAGCTTTAAGTTTTTCCCTGAAATATCGGCTTTTTCAACATATACAAACACTGAAATATTTAATAATGAAAGTGGGTTAAACAATAATTCAAATCTTGATAACTCTAATTCTTCCTTAAATGGTTTATCTTTTGGCATATCTATGTCTTGGAGTATTTGGGATGGTGGATTAAGTTTAGCAGAAAGAAGTTCTTTAAAAAACAAAGAAATAAAAAATAAATTAAATTACGAGGAAAAAAACTATGATATTATTGAAGAAGTAAAAAATAATTACAATACTTTAAAAAATAATCTTCAAATTTTACCACAACTAATAAAACTTTCAGAGATTTATTCCGAATCCTATAAACTTTCTTTAGTGAAATATAAAACAGGAAATTTAACTGCTTCAGAACTTATAAAAAGCCAAAATGAACTTTTAAATGCAAAAATTTCTTTAGCAAAAATTAGAGGTGATATTGATTACAACTGGCTTAAATTACAATCAGCAATAGGAACTATTCCATCTTATTCTAATACAAGGTTGATAAAATGATTTATAAAAAAATAATGATTTCAGTATTTATGGTTATTTTCTCAAATTTATTTGTCTTTTGTACAAAAAAAGGCGAGAAAGCATCGTTACCCCCTGAGGAAACAAAAAATTTACAAGCAAGTAATAAAAAAGAAGAACCTAAAAATAACTCTTCTGAAAGTAAACAAGCAAATAATTCAGAACCCACTAAATCCAATTCTATTGTTGAAATAAAAGATAACATTAATCCACAGAATCAAAAAACTACTGAAGTAAAAAATACTAATGCTGATAATAATATCGTTCCTATTATTCCTGCAATATTAAAAGCAGAAAATCAAAGTGCGCTTAGTTTTTTAACAAATGGTAGAATTACAAATATTTACTATCGAGCTGGAGAAAAAGTAAAACAAGGGCAAATTCTAGCTTCACTAGAAGATAATAATGCCATAATAGATGTAAAAACTGCAAAAATTGATGTTGAGTTAAAAAAATTGGCTCTTGAACAACAACAAAAAACTGTAGAAAGATTAGAAAAACAGTTAAGCAGTGGAATTATAAACTCTGCTACTTTAGAGAAAGAAAAAAATATCTTAAAGACAAAAGACCTGGAGTATCAATCAGCCAAGGCAAGTTTGGAAGGAAAAGAGTATATTTTAAAATCTACAAAAATAGCTTCACCCTTTGAAGGAATAATTACCAAAGTTGAAAAATCAGTAGGTGATTATGTTACTGCTGGGACTGCTATTTTTCAGATTACTGAAGCAAAAAATTATAAAATTTACGCACAAATTCCTGTTACTTACTATAGTAAATTTAAGACAGGTATGAAATTTAAATTTCAAGAACCTATTTCAAAAGCTTCTGGTGAAGCCGAAATTAAAAGAGTTGTTTCTGTTATCGATTCTTCTTCAAAAACTTTTGATGTATATGCAGAAATTCTTAGTGTCAGTGAAAAATTGATCCCCGGTGTTTATTTAGAAATAAAACTTAACCCCTAAAAAAAGAGATTAAAAATGTTTCTTTCAACTGTATCGGTGAAACGTCCCTATTTTTCCTCAATGTTAAACATAGTCGTCATTATTTTTGGTTTGCTTGCATTTGCAAATATAGGAATTGACAGAGATCCCAATGTCGACCTTCCTTATGTTTCTGCTAGCGTAACTTACAAAGGTATGAATCCCAAAACCGCTGAACAATTATTATTAAATCCAATGGAAGAAGCGTTTAAAAGTTTACCAGGCTTAAAAAAAATAGATGGTACAGCTGGTCAAGACTTTGCCAGTGTATTTTTAGAATTCCATTTAAATGTAGATATTGATAAAGCAACAGCTGATGTAAGAAATGCAATAGGTGCTATTGAGTTTCCAAAAGATGCTGAAAAACCCTCTATCTTTAAAGTAAAAAATAGTGCCAGACCTTTTATGACTTTTGATATTACTAGTGATAAAATGTCAGAGCAAGATTTATCAACATATGTTAACAAAGAATTAAAACCTTTACTCCAAAGAATTAGTGGAGTAGGGCAAGTTAATATTTCGGGAACAATACAGAGAGAAATTCATATTAACTTAAATCCTTCCATATTAAATGCACTCCATTTAAATCCCAATCAAATAAAAAAAGAAATTAATTCACAAATTGTGAATAAACCTAGCGGAGTTCTGAGAAATTCAGATTCACAATTTAGTATTATTACTAATACTATTCCAAGTTCACTAGACTTAATTGCAAAAATTCCCATTGCGCAAAAAGACAAACCGCTTATTAGGGTAGAAGATTTTGCCACTATTCAAGACACCCATGCTGAAGTAACAAATTACAGCGAAGTAAACGGTAAAAAAAGTATTGTGATTAATATTATTAAAGAATCAAAAGGAAATATTGTAGAAACAGCTTCTCAGTTAAGAAAATTAGTAGAAAATTTAAATAAAACAAACAAAGATAAAATGCACATATCTATAAACTTTGATGACTCAATTTATATCAATGAGTCATATAAAAACGTCAGGTTTGATATTATTTTAGGTTCAATTCTTGCAATTCTTGTAGTGTATCTTTTTTTACATGACTGGCGTAATACTTTTATTTGCTCAATTGCTATCCCAACATCTATTATTGGTACTTTAGCTATTATAAATTACTTAGGTTTTACTTTAAACTTCATGACACTTCTTGCCTTAACTCTTTCAATTGGAATTTTAGTTGATGATGCTATTGTGGTGATTGAAAATATTCACAGACATAAAGTTATGGGCAAATCTGCTCTTACAGCTGCAATAGATGGCTCCCAAGAAATTGGTTTAGCGGCCATAGCTGTTACTTTAGCCATTGCAGCAGTTTTTGTTCCAGTTGCTTATATGGAAGGAATTATTGGTCGCTATTTTTATGAATTTGGACTGACGGTCTCTGTTGCCGTTCTTATTTCATTATTTGTAGCATTTACAGTAGTGCCCATGCTAAGTAGTAAGCTTGGCACTAAACAACCATTCCATTCAAAAGAAATACAATGGCAAATTAAGTTTAACCATTTTTTTCATGTATTCCAAAATAATTACCAAAAAATATTAAAATATTCTTTGCAAAAGAAAAAAACAACTCTACTAGTTGGGATTTTAATTTTTGTCTTGAGTTTATTTTTATTAAAATTTGTTCCGACAAAATTTCAACCAACTGAAGATGAAAGTGTGAGTTATTTTTCCTTTCAATTAGCCCAAGGAACACCTTTAGAAGAGGCAATTAGACGTGGGAAAGAAATACGCGATCACATACGCACTTATCCAGGTACAACAGATATCATCATGAATGTTGGAAGTAACAATGACTCAGCTTCATCTCTAAGTTTTACAATTAAATTAGTAGATCCTAAAAAAAGAAATTATTCAACAAATGAATTCACTCAAAGACTGAATGAATCAGCAAGCAAGTTTATACGCAATCCTAATGAAAAAATTGGTGGAAATGGGTACAATAGTGCCATATATCTAGATTTATATTCAACAGATTCCCAAGGATTATATGAATATTCAAAAAAAGTTTTACAGCATATTACAAAAATTAAAGATATCGGCACCCCAGAAAGTTCTGTCAGCGATGCCGCATATGAATATCGAGTTACACCAGATTTTATCAAAGCGGCTTCACTAGGAGTGTCTCCTAGCAATATTGCCGAGACTTTACAGCTTTTATATAAAGGAGAAAAAGTTGGTGATTATTATGCTGAAGGTAGATATTTTGATATTAAAATTTTAATACCAACAAAAAAAGAACAAACACTAAATAGCCTTGCTGGAATTTTTATATTTTCGGAAAAAGGAGATCCTGTGTTGTTAAGTTCAGTTGCAAGTATAGAAAAAGTCGCAATAGAACCAAATATTAAACATATCAATGGTATTACCAATGTAACAATTTCAGCAGACTACTTTGGAAAAGATCTAGGAAAAATAATGACCCAAATAAACAAATATATTGCTGAGACAAAGCCAAAATCTATTGATACTTCTTATGGTGGGCAAACAGAATTATTAGATGAAACAAGTGGTACCGTAAGTAAAGCATTACTGTTAGCATTAGCCTTTATTTTTATTGTATTAAGTGCACAGTTTGAAAATTTTAAAGCTCCCCTAGCAATATTATTTAGTATTCCCCTTTCTTTTTCTGGAGCATTTTTAGCAATATTAATTGCAGGACAATCCTTAACTATTTTTGCGATGATTGGTATTATTTTGCTTTTAGGTCTCGTGACGAAAAATGCTATTTTACTTATTGAATTTGCCCAACAAAAAATTGCTGAAGGAATAGATGTCGACAAAGCTTTGCTTGAAGCTGCTGTTGTTCGTTTGCGTCCAATTTTAATGACGACACTCACCATGATTGCTGGCATGCTTCCGCTTATTTTTGGAACGGGAGCAGGGCATGAAGCATATTCGAACTTAGGAGTAACTGTCACGGGCGGACTGATTTCATCAACACTTTTAACTTTAGTTGTTGTTCCATGTGTTTATAGTTTGCTGATTAAGTTTAAATTTCCTAAAAAAATTCCATTCATTTCATAGTAACAATTGATTAAAATTTTAGTAACTAATGATTAAGTAATTAAAAATTAAAATGTTCAATTAGTCAATTAAATTGTAAATACTTAATATTAATACATTAAAATCTAGATTTAAATATTTTATAAAATAACTTAACTTTGTACCGATACGAAACTTGTTAGTTAATTTGTTTGTTAACTTTTTGCACTGAGAGTTTAACATGGCTGGCAAAAGTCTTGCTTTTAAAATTTATACTTCAATTAGTTTGCTAATAGTATTAATACTATTTTCTTGTTTTTATGCGATATCGATGATCAATAAAACCCAAGTTTATGCGCAAGAAACAGCAAAGAACTGGTTACCTAGTATTAGTGCTTTTAGTGAAATAATGAAAATTACAGGTAATTTATCCCGTCGCGTAACTGCAAATATTTCTGACTCTTTGGGAAATAAGCAAGAAAATTTAGCAAAAAATGAAGAATTTATAACTAAATATAAAAATCAACTAGAAGAATCCCTGAAAAATTATGAAAAAAGCGGGTTACTAGCAGCAGGGGAAGAAGGATTTTATAAAGAAACAATGAATGCTTATAAAAACTATTCCTTAACTTTTGAAAATGAGCTTAAGTTACTTAAAGAAGGAAAAAATATTGAAGCCTTAGAACACTACAATGCAATAGGTAGAGAAGAATTAAATAAATTTATTAGTGTTATGGATAAAGAAATTGATTTTAATATTAAAGGAGCAGAAGATTCCACAAAACAAGGAAGCTCATTAACAGCCGTTACAAATATTACTATGACAGTAGTTATTATAGCATCTATGATAATAAGCATAGGGATAATTCTTTTAATCAATTCAATCACTCGTTCTATTCAGCAATCCATTGAAAGTTTAAAGAAACAGTCTGAAGTCACAATGAAAATTTCAGAAGCTTTAAAACAAAATTCAAAGGGTTTATCTGACTCAGTATCGGAACAAGCCGCTGCAGTACACGAAACCACAGCAGCTATTAACGAAATTACCAGCATGGTGAATAAAACCTCTGAAAATGCCGAACAGTCAACACAAGTTGCAAAAAATGCTTCGCAAAAAGCTGAAAATAGCCAAGAAACCATGAAAAAATTAGTTAACAGCATGGAAACAATTCAAGAATCAAATAATCAACTGCAAAATATTGCAGAAATTATAAAACAAATTCATACAAAAACATCAGTCATTAATGATATCGTTTCAAAAACAGAATTATTGTCTTTAAATGCTTCAATAGAATCTGCAAGAGCCGGCGAAGTTGGAAAAGGGTTTGCGGTTGTGGCCGAAGAAGTTGGGAACTTAGCAAAGATTAGTGGAAAATCAGCCCATGAAATACAAGAGCTTATTTTAAAAAGCCAAGAAGAAGTCAATAAAATATTAGGAATTACAAAGGAACGTGTTTCTGAAGGAAAATCAGTTACGGGTGAAGCACAACAATCATTCTTACAAATTTCAGAAGACATTATCAACATGGTTTCTGTGATCGAACAAATATCTGCAGCAACAAAGGAACAAGACATAGGTGTAAGACAAATTACTACTGCTATGTCAGAAATAGACCGCGCTACTCAACGCAATCAAGCCTCTGTAAGCGAAACAGCTCAGTCTGCCAACGAATTAGTGGAACAAGGGCAAAAGCTACAAACCACCACAATTGCAATTGAAAACCTGATTATTGGAAAAAAAGTCAGTTAACAAAATACTCATTAAAGTAGCAGAATTTTTGCCGATAGGAAAATAGATTGAGATTATGACTTTGGTTTATGGAGATCTCTATGGCAAATAAAAGTTTAGCCTTTAAAATTTTCTTTTCAATAGGTATTTTAATTTCCCTGCTTTTGTTTTCATGTATATACTCTATATTGATGATCAACAAAACCCAAGTCTATGCTAACGATGTTGCAACAAATTGGCTGCCAAGTATTGAATCCTTTGGTAGAGTCAATTTATATGTGGGTAATTTATCTCGTAGAGCAGTGCTTGTGATAGGTGATAGTGTAGCCAACCAAACCGAGCGGTTAGCAAAAAACACAGAAGATCTAAAAAAATTCAAAGATCAATTGGATACCGAATTAACCAATTATCAAAAAAATGGCCTTATTGCTCCGGGAGAAGATAGTTTTTATAAAGAAACTATGGACGCTTATAAAGAATATATTCAGTCTTTTGAACATGAATTTAATTTAGTAAAAGAAAATAAAGGTTTAGAAGCTTTAAAACACTATAATGAAATTGGAAGACCATTATTATTTAAATTTAATGAAAAAATTATTAAAGAATCTGAATTTAACTTAAAAGGCGCTGATACCGCAAGTAAACAGGGTTCAGGCTTAACTTCTGTCACGAACTGGACAATGACAATAGTAATAATAATAGCGTTACTCATTAGTGCTGCCATTGCAGTAGTTATTTTAGGAATTACAAAATCAATCAGAGAATCCATTGAAAGCCTGAAGAAACAAGGCGAAGTAACCATGAAAATTTCCAAGGTTTTAATGCACAACTCACAGTCCTTATCGGAATCAGTAACAGAACAAGCTGCTTCGGTGCATGAAACCACTGCAGCAATTAATGAAATTACCAGCATGGTAAATAAAACTTCTGAAAATGCAGAACAATCTACCCAAGTGGCAAAAGGCGCTTCGCAAAAAGCGGAAAATAGCCAAGAGACAATGAAAAAACTTGTGAATAGTATGGAAACCATTCAAGAGTCTAACAATCAATTGCAAAATATTGCAGAAATTATCAATCAAATTCATGCAAAAACTTCTGTTATTAACGACATTGTGTCCAAAACAGAGCTTCTTTCTTTAAATGCCTCCATAGAATCCGCGCGTGCGGGTGAATACGGCAAGGGCTTTGCTGTGGTGGCTGAAGAAGTAGGTAACTTAGCAAAAATCAGTGGAAAATCAGCCCATGAAATACAAGAATTAATTGTAAAAAGCCAAGAAGAAGTAAATAAAATATTAGGAATAACAAAGGAACGTGTTTCTGAGGGGAAAACAGTTACAACTGAAGCGCAAGAATCGTTCTTGCATATTTCTGAAGATATTATCAACATGGTGTCTGTCATAGAACAAATTTCTGCGGCGACAAAAGAACAAGATATTGGTGTCAGACAAATTACTACTGCCATGTCTGAAATTGATAAAGCAACCCAAAGAAACCAAGCTTCAGTGAATGAAACTGCACAATCTTCTAATGAACTTGTAGAACAAGGCGAAAAACTTCAGTTAACTACACAAATTATTGAAGGTCTCATTATGGGGAAAAAAGCAGCTTAAACCCTTTTTCTTCATTTATTTAAGTCATTTCTTTGGCACCAATGCTATAAAATTCTCCATAAAAAATAAAACGTTTACAATAGAAAAATGAATAGCATGGAGTGCCATAAATGCGAAAAAAAAGTTTGGCTTTTAAAATTATTACGTCTGTTTCAATGCTCATTTTTTTAATTTTATTTGCTTGTTTGTATTGTATGTTTATGATCAAAAAAACCCAAGAATATGCAAGTGAAACAGGCTTAAGTTGGATGCCAAGTATTGCTGCTTTTTCTGATTTAAATGTCACCATTGGTAATTTATCAAGACGGGTTGTCCTTGTTATTGCAGATAGTATAGCTGGCCAAAGAGACAAGTATGTAGCAAATATAGAAGATATTAATAAATTTAAAGCTGCCATTGATAAATCATTTGTTGACTATAAGCCCCTTATATCACCAGGGGAGGAAAAGCTATATGAAGATACTTTGGCTACTTATAAAGAATATTTAACTTCTTTAAATCAAGAGTTAGATTTAGTAAAAGAAAGAAGGGGGCTTGAAGCATTAAATCATTACTATAAAGTAGGCAGACCAGCCTTATTTAACTTTTTAGAAACCCTTGGCAAAGAAGAAAAATTTAATATAAAAGGTGGAAAAGACTCCACAATGAAAGGTGAAAACTTAACAAGTATTACTATTATTACTATGTCAGTTGTTTTAGTTGTATCTGTATTAATTTCAATTGCAATTATAATTTCAATTGTTAAGTTATCTAAGGATATTCAAAAGTCTTTAGTGAGTTTAAAAAATCAAGGAAATGGTACCATGGAAATAGCAAATACCTTGATGAATAATTCAAAAGTGTTAACAGAATCTGTTTCTGCCCAAGCGGCTTCTGTCCATCAAACAACAGCAGCAATCAACCAGATTACCAGCATGGTAAATAAAACCTCCGAAAATGCACAACAATCAGCAGAAGTAGCTAAAGAAGCATCTAAAAAAGCAGAAGATAATATGTCCACTATGAAAAAACTTATGACTAGTATGGACACAATTCAGGAATCAAATAATCAATTGCAAAATATCGCCCAAATTATCAATCAAATTCATGCAAAAACTTCTGTTATCAATGATATTGTTTCAAAAACAGAATTACTATCATTAAATGCTTCTATTGAATCAGCCCGAGCAGGTGAATATGGAAAAGGTTTTGCTGTGGTGGCAGAAGAAGTTGGAAATTTAGCAAAAGTAAGTGGAAAATCCGCGAAAGAAATACAAGATTTGATTGTAAAAAGTCAGGAAGAAGTAAATAAAATACTAAGTGTTACTACAGGTAGAATTTCAGACGGCAAACAAGTTACTACAGAAGTACAAGAATCTTTCGTAAAAATTTCTGAAGATATTATAAACATGGTCACTGCCATTGAACAAATTTCTTCTGCTACAAAGGAACAAGAAATTGGTGTAAGACAAATTACAACAGCAATGACTGAGATAGATAGAACGACGCAAAGAAATCAAACTTCTGCAACAGAAACATCTAATACTGCAAATAAAATGGTTGAACAAGGGGAAATGCTTTTACAAACTACAAAAGAAATTCAAGGCTATATTATGGGTCAAGCTTAGTCTCCAGATTTTCTGCAATATCCTATATATCCTGCATGGAGAAATTTAGAAAATGTAAATTTAAAATTTTCATCCACTTCTTTTTTGCAAATTAATTTTACGATATTTTTAAAAGTAAAGGAGGGATTTAAACCTTTCATTTCTATTAAATTACAATTTAATTTTTTCAATTCGAACGTTAACTCACTAGGTTTAATAAATAAATGATGAACATGTAAATTTTTAGGTGTTTCTTTGACAAACCATTCCATAGCTTTAATGACAAAGTATTTTGTAAATAAATTTCTGTTAAATGTATGAAAAAAGATAAACCCACTCTTTTTCACTACCCTAACAGCTTCTTTGAGAGCAAGTTGATAATTATCAACGTGTTCAAGCACATCTAAAATACAAACAACATCAAACGTTTCATTTGCAAAGGGCAGGGCAAGAGCATTACCTTTCAAATAATTAACATTTTTTTGTCTATTATACTTTCTTGCAGTGATTAATGACTCTTCAAAAATATCAATTCCAGTTACGTTGTCGCTTATCTCAGCTAAATCATTTGCTAAAAGCCCTCCACCACAACCAACATCCAAAATACTACAAAATTTAGTCTCTAAAAAATTATTTTTTATTTGTAATTTTATCCAAGGATTTCTTAGCTTTGCTTCACTTCTTAGTAATGCAACATAATTTTTCCCTGTATACCATTGTTCGTTTAAGTCTTTATAAATTTCATTATTTATAAGATATTTTTCCATTAATATTCTTATCCTTGTATATAAAATTCCAATATACTATTTGATACATAAAAAATAGTATAACTAAATAAAACTGAAACTTTACAAAATTGTTTATATTAATTAAATTACTGAATGAGATTATTTCCGTTTTGTTTTCAGAAATTGAGCCCCAGGTAAAAAATAAAATAATTAATATTATTGGATGTAAAATAAATAAGACTGCATGTAAATACTGCTCAAGTGCTGTACACTTATTTAAATGAATAACTTCATCTTTAATAATAATTAAACAGGAAAAAGTAGCAAAAATTAAATACAACATTATAGTTGCTTTTGTCATTGGCATAAAAAGAATAACTAAATAACATAACAAGAAAAAAAATGTGTCAATCGGGTGCCCTATTCTTTCCCACCTTGGTAGTTTTCTTTTCTGATGAAAATAAAATTCATCAAAAAACATGACAACGCCTTGTAAAATCATTAAAAAAATTGAAAATTTATCGATAAAAGTCATACTACTCTCATTATAGAACCTGAAACCGTTAAACCAGGCCCAAAAGCTAAACTAATAACTAACTTATTTTGATCAGGAAAATCTTGTAATATATTTTGCCAAATATGCGGTAACGTAGCCGAAGACATGTTTCCATATTGAAATAATATATTCTCACTATAGAGAATAGATTCTTTTGGCAATTGCAATATTTCTTGAATATAATGAATAATTTTAGATCCTCCTGGATGGATAGCAAATAAAGTCGAATCTTTTATTTCATTAAAAATGAGCCCAATCTTTGCACACATTTTATTTAAAAATCTTTCAATATTTTCTGATATAATATTTGGAACTTTCCCAGATAAAGTCATAAAAAATCCAAATTCAGAAACTTCCCAAGACATTGCATCTTCTGTTTTTGGAATAATTTCTTCATGATCAATTAAAAAAAGAAAAGCTTTTTCATTGCTTGTTTTTAAATAATGTTCACTATTAAAAATTGAATATGTAATAAATCCATCAGCAAATAAACTTTGAATAACAAATTGACTTGGATCATGAATACTTGGATTAAAATGGAGGGTACAAAGTTCAGTATGTACAATATCTACCCTATCTAAATAAGGATCTTTTTTAGAATAAAGATCAGTATATTTTTCAATATCTGTAGATAAAAATCCATTCGCAATGCGGAGTGCAGGCAGGGAAGCATAACAGCCCATATGATATGCGTGTGTTACTTTAGTTTTTTCACCCCAATTTTTTTGTCCTACAATTTTCTGCGCCGGCGAAGGGGAAACATAGCCTGTACAACTTACATGCACGATATGCTTAGGTGCCAGCATATTATCTTGGTAAAACATTTGAAAAACTTCATCTACAACAGCTGAAAATAATTGCATCCGTTCATTTATACCTGCTCCTGCAAAGGATTTCTTAAAATCAAATAATTGCATATTTTCCCAATCTTGATGGGAATAATCTTGAATTGAAGTCCCTCTATTAGAAATCTTATCTGGCTTACAGGCAAATCGATTACAAATATTTGCAACCTGCTTATAAATTTCATCCATCGTTTTACTATTTGATTTATTGATATTTCCTTCAATAAATTTAGCATACGAATGCGCCAAAGAAATCCAATTCAAACCTTCAGCTTGGGGAACTTCATATTTAGGGCGTAAAATGCGAAAATCAGATAATATGAATTGCATAAACCCACCTTCAGAAAAACTGTGGCACCAACTTTTTAACTGATTGTAGCAAAATATACGGAGAAAGCTCTTCCATGCATTTAAAATGTTTTTTTGGACATTGTTTTGTTCCATGTGGAGAGCAAGGGTGGCAGGGTAACAAATTCCCAAATGAGTCTTTATAGTTTATATATATACTTTTTTCTGAAGTTGGATAAAAACCAAATTTCCAAGTTGTAGGTCCATAAATACTTACAATGGGAATATTAAAACCAGAAGCAATATGCACAGGACTTGAATCATTGGCTATTACAAATGATGCTTTAGCAACTAAATTTGTAAATTCTTGCAGGGGTAAATAAGAAGCTGTTTCTATCACTCTATCTAGTAATAACTTATTTCCTATATTACTTAATACATTTTTTACATCAATATAGTCTTGCTTACCACCAGCTAAAATGCAAAATAAGCTTTTGTTTAAACTTAATATTTCTTCAATTAATTTAGCAAAATGTTTTGCAGGATATTTTTTAGTTGCCCAAACTGAACCTGGCGAGACAATAAAAAATTCCTTTTTATCTTTAAAAAAGTTTGGGTTTTTTTGAGAAAAAACCAACAAGTTTTTTGTTTCAGTTAAAACAGGACGGGCTAATTTAAGCAATTTTTCGTTAGTTTTATGGCTTATTAAACCTTCTGGTGCAATATCTAAACAGCGCAAGCATTCATGTTTTTCTTTCACAAAATTTTTTAACTCTGAATATATCATAGACAATGCAGTATCATTATAACCAACTTTAATTTTTACCTTAGCTAAGCACACAATCAAAGAAGTTGTTATGGATTTATGTGGAACTAGCAAAATATCTAATTTTAAATCAGAAATATTTTTTGCAATTTCAAAAATAGAGCTTATTTTTTTAAATCCACTTTTTTTATTAGCAATAACAATTTTTTTTAATCTTTTATCCTCTTGATAAAATTGTGCTGCTAATTTTTTTGTTATTAAAAATACTTCATGCCCCTCTAAATATAAACCTTCTATTAACAAACTAGCAAGAACTAAATCACCCAAAAAAGCTGTATGAAATATGCCTACTTTCACAAACTTTTCTCCATGATAATTGCATCTTCATTATTCTTATAATAATTTTTTCTTGTCGCAATCTGTTTAAAATCAAATTTTTTATAAAATGTTATAGCTCCAATATTATTTATACCGACTTCTAGTAAGACTTTATTTTTTTTATAATTTTCTTGTTTAATCATGACATTTAAAAATATATTTAGTAAAAAATTTGCGACTCCTTTTCCTCTATGCACTCTACTCGCAAAAATATAGTCAATTTCAGCTACATCATAATTTATCACAACATTCAAAAAGGAAATTAATTTTTGATTTTCAAAATAAAGAAAAATTGAATTAAAATATTCTTCATTTTTATTTTGATAAACTTTCTCAACAAAACTATTTAAATTAGTTAAGGAAGAAATATAACTATCATTTTCAGCTAATTTAAACATTATTTCTGCTAAATTTGAAGAAGGTATAAAAGAATTGAATTCATCTTTTGTAATAATTTCATCTTTAAAGTTTTGAAAAGAAAAGTTATCCTCTAATGTCACTTTATGATAAGAATTTTTCCATTTGTAAATAATTAAATGGTTATTTTTACTATTCATTTTTTTCACTTTCAGAATTTTTATTTATCACAGTTGATGGAACCTTCCAAACAAAAGATGTCGACCATAAAGTTGGATTTTTATTTAAACCTCCTCTAACATAATAAAATGTATTAGCTCTAAGGATAAGATGTACAAAATCTCGTATTGTAAACTTAGAAAAATTATCTATTCTTTCTGAAACCTCTTTCTGTAAATTTTGCCAAGGTTTCTTTTTTATTACTTCATTAGAAATATCATCTAATGCTTCTATGGGTATATTAAATAATTTTAAACGGTAACTCTCATCCCAAGTTAGACACAAAAAAATAATTCGTTGCACATCTGCAGAGTAAGTCAGGTAATCTTTTTCATTTAAAGAGGAAGAAGTTGAAGCAAAACTTGGAGTAAAAGTATCCCAATTTGTTGTTAAAGGAATTTTTTCTTGCGATAATAGATTAGAAATACTTAAAATAGCTTGTATATCCAGGGATGTATAAACAGATAAACCTGTTTTTTGACCACAACTCATAATAGAACGATTTTTAAAAACCACCGATCCTTCAGGCAATGCCTTTCCTACAGGATTTGTAATAATTAGTTTTTGTGAATATATTGGAGAAAAGCTTAAAGTAACTAATAAAATAACAGATTTAATAATTCTCAACATCACCAAAAACTAGCTCCATTCTATATATTTGAGCAGAAAATTCTGAAGTTTGAATACCGCGCCAATTTTCAAAAATGGTATTAATTGCAAACGAATTGCTAAGCTTAACACGAAAACCTACACCATAAGTTAGAGAAAATTGACCTAAAGAGGATCTTGACTGAATCGCTGACCAAGAACGACTGCTAAAAAATAATGTATAACCAAGACCTCCAGTAAAAAAAGGTTGAAAATATTTTTCAACACTATTCCCCCATAAAAAACTAAGTGATGGTGCTCCTTCTATCTTGGAATAAATTGAAAGGGGACTTAAATCTGGATTATCTGAACGATTAGAAGTCCAATCTGACCAGCGAATATCTAATCCACCTTTCCACATCCCCCTAATCTTATGTGACATTCCCATAGAAAATCCATAGCCGGTAGCATCATAATTTGTATCAGTTGCGCCGGTTAAAACTTCATTATAAATACCAAGAGTAAAAATTGTTCGAGGAAAAGTTAGATTTTCACTCCTAATAGGAACTAATTTTGCTGATATATCATCCACCATTGGGTATTTTTCTTCGACATGGATTTTATCAGTTTGCGGTGGTAAATCTGCTTGCATTCAATATCTCTTTCAATTTTTACTAAAATTAAACTGCAAAATTCTTTGCAGTTCTCAATGAAAGTACATTATACAATGACTTCACAAGTTACACTTTATACAGACGGTGCTTGCTCAGGAAATCCGGGTCCAGGAGGTTGGGCCTGCGTACTTTTATACAATGAATACCGAAGACGCATTTCTGGTTATGAGCAGTATACAACGAACAACAAAATGGAACTCACTGGAGTGATAAAAGGTCTTGAAAGCCTTACTCGTCCTATGCCTGTTCTTATTATCACTGATAGCCAGTATGTCAAAAATGGTTTTTCTGAAAAATGGCTTGAAAATTGGCAAAAAAATGGTTGGAAAACAAAATCCGGTAAACCTGTTAAAAATATTGAACTCTGGATGCAACTTTCACTCCTTCAAAGAAAACATAACTTAACATGGCAGTGGGTAAAAGGTCATTCAGGAAATGAGTACAATGATATGTGCGATGAACTCGCACGTAACGCTATAATTAAAAAAAGTGGTATTGATGAAAAATTTTAAATAATGACCATAATATTAAATTTAAAGGAATAAAAAATTCAGATAGCAATTATTCGTAATATTTGTTACGATCGATCTCTATTGTTCTCATGCTGATTAGAACGTTATCTTGCTTTCTTTTTCTATTCAATAATTCTTCTGAAGAACAAAATACTTTGTCTGGTAATTGTTTATAAATATCCCTCCGCCAATCATTTTGCTCTTCTTTTTCTTTTTCGATTTCAGCGCTGTTATTAGATATTTTACTATCATCAAATAATGAATCATAATATTCATTACCCTGAGGTCCTTTAGGTATAATATCATTAAGATTTGGATAATTTAATACATAGGAGTTTTGCTCTTGCAAATTTTCAGCAATATTTAATTGCTCAAATGGTTCTGTAATAATCTGAGTTCTTCCTGAAAAAGACTGTATAAATGTTGTAAAAAATATTTCGCGGTCATTACTATCTTTTGATTTCAAGAAAAATTGATAGAATCCAGGCTCTAAACTATGAACTATACCATTTAATTCTAAATTATTAGATTCAATTATTTCAATATTATTATTTTTCTTTCCTATTACTGAGCTTTCCGCTATAATAGAACCAAATATATTTCTAACTTCTATTTTAACAAAACTATTATCAACATTATATTTTTCTAAACTTAAACTAAAAAATATCGATCCAAATTTTTTACTCCCCAAATATTCAATAGTATTGTCACTAATTTTCATATGTTTGGGATTAAATATTTTTAGTTTTAAAGGATTTTTTTCTTCAATAAAAACTAGACCTTCATCATTATCATTTTTTGATCTATCTTGTATAAAAAATTCTTCCTTAGGTTTTATTATAAAAAATTGATTAAAATTATTTTGATCTAATAAAGAATAGTTAATTATGTCAAATTTATATCCTGTTGAAAAATAAGTAAGCTTATTTAATTCTTCTTTTTCTAAGATCATTTTGTTGAATATAGAAACTTTTGCATTATCTTTCTCATATAGCCATGAATAACCATTTAAATCATTTAAAGAATAAAGCTCAACTGGTTTAATTACACCAGCAGTAAGATCAAAGTAATTTTCATCTGAAAATGTTGCTGCAGGAATAATTAAGCTAAATCTTTTCCTTTCACCATTCTTTAAAGTAAAATACAAATTATAGTTAGGGTTATCTAAACAATTTTCTTCATCTTTATTACAAGAGTCGATATTAAATACACAAAAGTAACCATTCATAGAAAGTTCTTGTAAATTTGGAGAACTGATATTGAGTTCCTTTGCATAACTTGCTTTGAATATTTTTTTATTAACATTTTCAATGAATATAGTTGTTCCTAACAAATCTCCAGGTGATAATCCTTTTGCTTTTCCACAAATTCCAGCTTTATTGTAAAATTGAGGAGTTCCTGAGGCATAACTTGACTCTAGTGATACTTTAGTCGCTAAAATTAATGGGATTTCATATAAATTTGGGCTTGCGCCTGCATAAGCGTTTACAGTTTTGGTATAATATTTACTATTAGTATCCCAAATTGCTAATAGTATCGAACTTCCAATTGGTATATTTTCTATGTTAAAACAACCATTATTTTTTTCTGGCTTATATATATATCTTTCTTTATTTTCTAATTTTGAATAATCTATTCCTAAAATCCTAATTTCAATTCCTTCTAGTTCATTTTCTATATTTTCAGAATTTGGTAGAATAATTCTTCCTGATATTCCATTTTCGATAGTTTTACACTGATTTTGTTTAACTATAACATTATTAGTCTCATCCTCATAGTTTTTTTCTGAAGGAATATTTACAAACATCTCCTGATTTGCCAGATTAAATTCTGAATATAAAGCAATAAATACTAAGATATAAATTTTGAAATACTGTTTACGGTTCAATGTGATATTACCTTTTTATTAATTACAAATCCTATTGCTCTAACATAATTTCAAGTGCACAAGAAAAAACATTTTCAAAGGCTTTCTTTTCAATTGCTGCTTCATACATTTCAAGTTCAATGTCATGTGTTGCTCTTAAATAAACAACCAAACTCATTTTACTATTAGAACTTTCTCTTACAATAATCTCTTGTATTTTACCTTGCCGACCTCTATCAAGAGAAACAGAAAGTCGTAAAATTGCCGCGCAAATATTAACAGCCTTCTGTATTTCTTTATCAAAATCGCAATAAACCTCATCACTTTCTCTAGGCATCCTTTTCCTATGGTAACGAACAATTGTTGCAATTATTTGCATTTCTCGCGTAGTAAATCCTGGCAAAGAAGCATTTCGAATAAAATAAAAAGTATGTTTATGGTGACCTGTATGACCAATAAATAACCCACATTCATGCAAATATGCGGCAGATCTTAAAAATTCTCGCCATGCACTTGATAAATTATGTTTAAATAACAGTTGATCAAATAAACTTATGGCAAAGGATGTGATATGAAACGCATGTGCTTCATCAATATGAAACTTTTGTCCAAAGGATCGAACTGATCGCCAACGGACATCGGTTGTGTCTCCTTGTAACCATACTCCATCACGTAATATCGTATCAAAAAGGATACCTTCTCTAAGAGCAGTTAGAGATATTGTCCATTCTCTAATTCCCAAAATTTTGGTTATGGAACTTAAAACAAACAGCCCAGCTACCACAATTTCAGCCCGTTTAGAATCTAAACCTGGGAGTTGTTTTCTTTCTTTTAAAGATTTTGCCTTTAATAGAGCTTCTTTTGCCAGCCAAATTTCTTTAGCTGTTAAAACAGATCCATGCATTGTTTGAAGGGGAGGGGTATTTAAAATTCCTAGTACTAGTGACTTTATAGCTTTTATTGTTCCTGATGAACCAACTGCAATATCAAATCCAATTCTTTCAACTTCCGAAAGAACAGGTTCTAGCCTTGTATTTATATATAATTCTAGTGCTCTTAAATGCTCATCACTCAATGGATCACTTGTTAGAAACATTTGTGTTAAGCGTACACACCCTAATTTAAGGGAAGTTGCAAAGCGTTCTTCACCCCACTGCCCCACAACTATTTCTGTAGAACCTCCGCCAATGTCTATAATAAGTGTAGATTTACCATGAATTGGTAACCCTTGTTGAACTCCTAAGTAAACAAGTCTGGCTTCTTCATGCCCAGAAATAACTTCAACATCTATTCCTGTTTTCTTATATAATTTAGCTACAAAGTCAGAAGAATTTTTTGCTTCTCGCAACGCACTAGTACCTACTGCTCTTACCTGCGCTTTTAGACTATCTGCAACCTCTTTCATTTTCCTTAAAACAACAATTGTTTTATTTAATGCTTCTGATGTTAAATTGCCGTCGTCATCAATCGATGCTGCTAAACGAACTTGATCTTTTTCTGAAGCAATTATTGTAAAAGAATTTATTGATTCCATATCAACAATAAGCATATGAATACTATTAGAACCAACATCAATTGCTGCAATTCTTTTTTTCTCAAACACTTTTTTTTCCGACAAATTTAACATTATTTCTTCTTCTTTTTCTTGGAACTTCTTGTACTTAATTCTTCAACAACTAATGAAGGAATAAATCTTTCAGGAATGCGATCGAAATCCTTTTTATCAAATAAAGGCTTTATAGCCTGATCGTAGGCTATTGATTTTATACCATAACGTCTTGCATATTCAATAAATTTATCTTGACTCCGATATAATTTTTCGTTTTGTGACGGCAACTTTCTTATGTATGTCCCATCACTTTGCATCTTGTGGCTTTTACAATTATCAAGTAAAAATGTAGTTAAAATTCCAGTTAACTTAGACTTCAATTCAGGACTTTCTATGGGCCAAACAATTTCAATTCGGCGATCCATATTACGTTCCATTAAATCTGCACTTCCACAGAAAATCAAAGGATCTCCAGCATTTTTAAACCAGAATATTCTAGAATGCTCTAAAAACCTATCAATCACACTGATAACTCTTATATTCTCAGATACCCCTGGAACATCTGGTCTTAAAATACAAATACCTCTAATAATTAAATCAATTTTAACCCCTTTTTGACTAGCGCGATATAAAGCTTGACATAACTTTACATCAACTAAAGAATTCATTTTAAAAATAATATGCGACTGATTTTCAGAACAATTCTTCTTTTTTTCATTTTCAATCATTTGAATAATCTGTTCTCTTAAACGAAAAGGAGCTACTTTTATTTTTTCAAAATGTGGGATTTTCATTTGAGTTAAATCTTGATCACGAAGTATATTAAATCCCGTAATAAAGTTAAATACATTAGCAACATCATCACATAAAATTGGATCAGTAGTTAAATGACCAATATCAGTGTAAAGTTTTGCTGTTGAGCTATTATAATTTCCTGTAGATAAATGAACATATTTTTGTAAGTAATTATTTTTTTCTTTTCGAACTACTAACGTACATTTTGCATGTGTTTTTAAGTCAATAAAACCAAAAACAACATGAGCTCCAGCTCTTTCCAGTCTTTTTGCCCATTCAATATTATTTGCTTCATCAAAACGGGCTTTCAATTCAACAACAACAGTAACTTGTTTTCCTCTTTCTGCTGCATTTGCTAATGCCTCAATAATTGGAGAATCTCCACCAGATCGATATAATGTTTGTTTTATAGCTAAAACTTTATCATCTTTCGCTGCACTGCGAAGAAAATCTAAAACACTAGCAAATGAATCATAGGGGTGATGTAATAAAATATCACGTTCTTTAATTATATCAAAAATATCTCTACTGGCATCAACTAGATTAATATTTAATCTTGGATTAAATGCTTCATCTTTTAAATATGGATCTAATCTTTCAATTTTTAGCAATGGCGCTAAATCACGAATATTTATCATTCCATCAATTTCATATAAATCGGAGGAATCTAAATCTAACACAGCAGCCAATTTGTTTCTTAACCAATCAGGCATATTTTTTTCATATTCTAACCTTACAACTGTCTTTTGTTCTCTATCTTTTAATTCGTATTCGATAGATTTCATTAAATCTTTTACTTCATGATCAAGTAATTGATAATCTAAATTTCTTGTTACTCTAAATGCATATGCTCCTGTCACTTGTGTCCATGGAAAAAGTGTGGGCATATAATTTTTGATGAGTTCATCAAGTAAGAAAAATCTTTGTTTACTTATTTTTTGTGAAATTGGAATTAAACGCATTATTTTTTGCGGAACTTCAACAAGAGCTAGTAATGGTTCTCCATTATCTGATACACCCTCAAAAGTAACTGCCAAATATAAAGATAAATTTGATAAATAAGGAAACGGGTGGGCAGGATCTATTGCAAGAGGTGTTAGTACTGGGAATACCTGACTTTCAAAATGAATATCTAGTTTTTCTTCTTCCGTTCTTGTTAATTCACCAAATCTCGGAATAGTAATATTATTTAAGCTTAGCTCAGGTAGAATTTCAGTATGCAAACATTTTGCTAATCTTTTTAATAAACCTCTTACTTTTATTGCAACTTCATCAAGTGTTTCTTCGGAATCTTCTTCATCATAATTAAAAGAATTATTTGGTTTTGATACCAAGCGAAGCAAGCCAGATATTCTGACCATAAAAAATTCATCTAAATTGGAAGCAAAGATAATACAAAACTTTAATCTTTCAATTAAAGGAACTAACTTATTTTCAGCCTCTGATAAAACTCTTTCATTAAAAGTTAACCATGAAATTTCACGGTTAATATAAAGATCAGGATCATCTAGATGAATATTTTTATGAGTTTGTACATCTTTTTGAAAATTTGAAACATCAATAGCAGGAAGATTTTTTTGGGTACTTTTATCTGTGTTAATTGACTTATTATTCATTTAAATATCCATAAATAAATTTTTCGCCTGTTCAACATCTTTGGTTATTTGTTCTTTAAGTTGATCAATACTTTCAAACTTCATTTCTCCACGAATAAATTTTTTCAGAAAAAATTTTACTTTTTTACCATAAATATCCTGAGAAAAATTTAAAATATGGGCTTCAATTTGGAGCTTTAAACCTTTAGCAATCGTTGGCCGAACACCGCAATTCATCACTGCTGGTAACAACTTTTTTGAAGATTCTATTTCAACAAAACAAGCATATACTCCATACTTTGGAATAACTAAATCTTCTTGTAAATCTATATTTGCAGTTGGAAAGCCAATTAACCTTCCACGTTGATCCCCTTGTACAACAGTACCAGGTAAAAAATAAGGGCGATTTAATAAATATTCTGCATCTTCGACTTGTCCTTGTAAGATAAGTTCTCTAATAGAGGAAGAAGATACAACTTTATCATTGTATAACTTAAATACTTCAGCTTTTCTAATTTCCCATTGTTCTTTTTCAGCAAAGGCTTTCATATGTTCAAAATTTCCTAAACGCTGCTTGCCATAGCAGAAGTCGTAACCAAGAATGACAGAAGAAATATTAAAATTTTCTTTTAGCCATTCACAAAAGTTATCCGCAGTTAAATTTGCAAAACTTTGATTGAAAGGCTGAACAACTACAGAACTCACTCCAGCCTCTAATAACAAATTAATTTTATCCTCAGTTGTATTAAGTAATGGCTTTTTTATTCCTGAAAAATACATTGCCGGATGAGGATCAAAAGTAACAACTACTATTGGATTATCATTTGAAATTTTTTTTAATTCTTTCAAAAGATGGATATGTCCTAAATGAACTCCATCAAAATTCCCAAAAGTAATTGCTATCCTATTTTTTTTCCTAATAATGTCTTCAATACCAACAACTTTAAAAGACTGTTTTAAATCCATTTTATTGAACCTGAATAAGTGAAAAATCCGCAACTTCCTCATACATGAAACAAAGTCGAGAGAGAAGAGTTAAACGATTATTCTTTAATTTTTCGTCTGGATCATTAACCATAACATTTTCAAAAAATTTCGACATAGGTTCAGCCAAACTAGCTAAAGTAAGTAGTAAATTTTCATAATCAGAATTTCTTTTAAATTCACGCACTTTATTTTCAACACTTTTTAAATTTTCATATAAAGATAATTCTTCATTAGCTCTAAAAAGATTAATATTTAATTCCTCTTTATTTTGCCAATTTTGTGTTAAATTTTTGGCTCTTTTATAAGGAACTAAAGCTTCAAGAAGGGAACCTTTACCATTTTGTTTTAAGGCGTGAGCTATTTTTCCTGCAAAATTCCTAACATTAATCAGATGATCTTCAAGTAAAGGTTTTGAAAGAGCATCTATTATGCGTGTATCAAAATCCTCAATTAAAGATGCTTTCATTCTTTCTACAATAAATGAATAAATTTTTTGACGACTTTCATGTTTTATAACGTAACTTTCTTCAATAACACCTAGGCATATTTCTACTATCAGCACTAAAGACAAGTTTAAGTGATTTTGTTCACCTTTTACACCGAGTAATCTTGCTATTGACAATGCAAGTCTTCTCAAACCAAATGGATCTTTGTTTCCTTTAACTTCTGCCCCATGACAGATCATCATACATAGGGAATCAATTTTATCTGCTAGAGATAATATTACCCCTTCTAACGAGCTTGGAAGTTCTGAAGATGCTCCTGTAGGTAAATAATGTTCTTCAACAGCTTTTGCTGCTTTTTCTGATTTTAATTGATGATTTAAAATATTTTGTTCCTTAATTAAAATACCACCCATAATTCCTTGCATTTCATCTGGGAATTCTTGGACACAACCAGTTTTTAAATCCGCCTTGCAATACTCAGCTGCTTTTTCTAATACAGAAAAATCAATATCCATTTTTAATTCACGACAAATTCCAGCTGAGATTTTAATTAGTCTTTCAGATTTATCAAATAGAGTTCCCATATTGGCATTGAACAGCTGATCTTTTAACTTAGAACGTAACTCAAATAAAGGTGTTTTTAAATCAGTATCATAATAAAATGCACCATCTTCGAGGCGTCCAACAACAACTGTTTTTGTTCCCTCAATCATTTCAGTTTTCTTTGTACAAGCGTAGTTAGCTGCACCTACATAGTAAGGTAACAATTCACTAGTATTTTCTTTAACAACAGAAAAATAATTCATATGTTCACGAAGAACACTTGTGATTAAAGGTTTAGGTAACCGTAAATATTTTGGATCAAAATCAGCTATAAATAAATCTGGATTTTCAAATAAACCTAAACATTTATTCATTAGTGCTTGATCAGATTTAATTTGTCCATTTACTTGTTTCGCTAATTTAATAGCATCGTTTTCAAATTTTTCTTTTCGATTTTCAAAAGCTGGTACAACTGATAACTCAAGTAATATTTTCTCGTAATTTTTTGCATTATCAATATCAGTTGGTTGAGGGAATAATATTCTTTGCCCGCAGGTTGAACGCCCAGACTTAATACCAAACATTTCAAATTCAATCACAAGATCATTAACAAGCGCAACTATCCAACGTACAGGTCTAATAAATTGGGGACTTATATTCTGAGGTAGCCATTTCATTTTCAAAGGTGCTTTTAATTCATAACACCATTCTTTAAATTTTTCTGCAAGCAATAGCGGAAAATCTCTTCCAATAATTTCTTTAGAAGCAAATAAAAAAGTACCATCATTTTTCTTTTTAAATTCAACTAAAGATGGATCAATATTATTTTTCTTACAGAATCCCAATCCTGCTTGGGTTAAAGTTCCATCAGAATTTCTGGCAATCCTTTCAACAGGCCCCCAAATTTCCTCAATTCTTGCTTTTTCTTGCTTAGGAATATTTAAAAATTGGATGCTTAATCTTCTAGCTGAAACTTCTACTTTGAATTTTGAATTTTGTGAGGTATTATTTTTCCAATCCAGATTATTTGCATTTATAAAACTTCCAATTTTTTCTTCTAATTCAGATTTTGCAGACAGTTGAAATGCTGGAGGCATTTCTTCTACACCAAGCTCAAAAACTATATTTATTTTCTCACTACTACCTAATTGTTCTATGTTTTTATACTTTTTAGTTTCTTGTGGAATAGTTAAATTGTTTTGATTTCCAATTGGAAAGAGCGGCTGCCGAGCATCGGTATCTAGTCTGCTTAGCATTGGAAAATTTAATTTTTCTCTAGAACTTCTATATTGTATTGCACATTTTTTTGCACAATCCCTTACACGTCCGATATATCTTTGTCTTTCACTAACAGAAATAGCACCTCTAGCATCTAAAAGATTAAATGCATGCGAAGCTTGTAAAACATAGTCATATGCTGGCAAAACTAAATTTTTCTCACAAAGTTGTGAGACCTTTTCTTCACATTTTTCAAAATGATCAAATAGTTCTTTTATATCTGCTTCTTTAAAGTTAAAAAAAGAAAATTCAAATTCATTTTGATAAAAAATGTCACCATAAGTAAAATGTTCATTAAAAGGGATTTCCAAGGCATTTTTATATCCCTTTGAATACATATACAGTCGTTCTAAACCATAAGTAATTTCACCACAAACAACGTCAATATCTAGACCACCAAGTTGTTGGAAATAAGTAAATTGAGTTACTTCCTGACCATTTGCTCTTATTTCCCAACCAAGCCCCCAGGCTCCTAAAGTTGGGCCTTTCCAATCGTCTTCCAACAAACCAATATCATTTTCTTTTAAATTAATTCCTACATGTTCAAGAGACTTTAAAAAAATATCCACAATATTTGCGGGTGAAGGTTTTAATAAGACTTGTAGTTGGTAATAATGCTGAAACCGATAAGGACTTTTTCCATATCTTCCATCAACTGGTCTCCTACAAGGTTGCACATACACAGACCTCCATGGCTCAGGACCAATTCCTTTTAAAAATGTGTGTGGATGGAACGTGCCTGCTCCCATACTTGCATCATAAGGTTGACTCCAAATACAGCCATGATTAACCCAATAATTGCAAAGAGATATAATAAAATCTTGAAAATTCTTAATTTCCACAGGGCTCACCTTTCACACAAAAATCAAAAAAAATTCCACGCTTGATTGTTTACACTATTAAGTCGAATTAGAAAAGAAAGTTAGTTTTATCAAGCGTATTTTTTTTATAAGGAGCTATCTTCAACTTTCATACTCGCAAAAAATGCGTCCACGCTTAACAATTGAGCATAATTACTTTTTTAGTTATTAAAAATTCTTTTCTATTCAAATCAGAATATTTTTTCAAAAGACTAATGAAATACTTTAATATTTCTCATCTCTAAAAAATAAAAGGAATGCATATTGCATAAAAATTTATTAAAAAGCCTTAACCTAAATTAATATATGATTTTTAGCTTTAAAAATATAATATTAAATATTATAAAATTTCTGAGATAAATTTATTGCAGTAAGGTAAAGTATTTAAATTCAGAATTTCGTAATAGACGCTTTCTAAACCTTTCAATTTTTCTTTTCATTTAATTTTTATATTTGCAGCAGGATATTATCTGGTCTTTTTTCATAATAACTTTTGGCTTGATAATGAAAAGGAAATATATAATATAGTTTTTCAGTTATATAAGTCATATTAACCTCTAAAAAATTAGGCCGAAGTAAAAGAAATAAGACATTTTAAATTATCTACAGTGTTACATTAAAAGAATTATTAGAATAAATTATCCTAGTAAAACATCTCAAATTATTTTTACTATTTATTATATTATAACCAAAATTTACACGCAAAAATTAGATATTATCAAAAATTAAAAAATCAAGTTTTTGAAATTAATATTTTCTTGAATTTAAAAGAAATATTTTAATAAACTTAAAGTACTTTTAAAAATTAATAATAAATTACTCTATATAAAAATATATCTACAAAGCAAATAAAATTATGAATAAAAACTCTATTAACTACCAATATTTTATTTCCATAACCTGAAAAGATTGTTTGTTCTGCCTAACCTGACAAAAATTAAATCTTAGTTGAAAGAAGCCTTTATGAAGCTTAACTTTAAAAAGATAAGTTTAAGAAACTTGTACTTAGCAAAACAAAGCTTATTTGATTTCAAAAAAGGGTAAAATATTTTAAATCTTCCTTGCTTTGCTGAGTTTCAGATATTAATGGTGAGAATTCGGGTAATTCAACTACAACGCGTCCTAACTTGTTAGGAGTGAGGAAAGTCCGGACTTCATAGAGCAGAATGCTGGTTAACGGCCAGGCGGGGCAACTCGACGGAAAGTGCAACAGAAAATACACAGCCGAAGTCGTAAGACTGGCAATGGTGAAATCGTGAGGTAAGAGCTCACGGATGTTGGTTGGCAACAATCAATCTGGCAAACCCCATTCGAAGCAAGGCCAAATAGGGGTGGAGAATTTGCTCGATTCAATGACACTCGGGTTGGCTGCAAAGAATGTTATGGCAACATAGCATCAAGAGAAATTGTAGTTTAAAACAGAATCCGGCTTATGTATTACCCGAATTTTTCGTTATCTTTAGAAAATAAAAGTTAACCCTTCTGCAGCGGTTGATATGAAAGGAAATACAATATGTTTCAACGCTCGCTTCTTAACAAGTCTTTTTCTCCTGAAGTAACCTATTTCACGTCTGAAAGTGTCAGTGAAGGCCACCCAGATAAGGTGGCTGACCAAATTTCTGATGGTATTTTAGATGAACTCTTAACTTTTGATCCAAAAGCAAGAGTTGCCTGTGAAGCTCTGTGCAAAACAGGTCTTGTCGTTATTGCTGGTGAAATTACTGTCAATCCTGAAACAGTTCATGCAAATGAACTTAAATTAAAAAGAAAAATGAAAAGTTATTCTGATATAGCAAGAAATGTTATAAAAGAAATTGGCTACAACGACCCAAATAATGGTTTTGAATATAGAAGCTGCGGTGTAATTGTTGCTATTGATCAGCAGTCACCAGATATTGCTCAAGGAGTTAACGAAGGCGAAGGTCTGCATAAAGAGCAAGGTGCTGGAGATCAAGGCATGATGTTTGGTTATGCCACAAATGAAACTCCTGAATTTATGCCTGCCACATTGCAATATGCACACTCTATTTTGAGAAATTTATCCAAAGCTAGAAAAGAAGGAACTGTAAATTGGCTACGTCCTGATGCAAAATCACAGGTGACAGTAGAATATCATGACGGCAAAATGAAAAGAATTGATACTGTAGTTGTCAGCACAATGCATTCAGAAAATGTCAGCCAACAAGAAATTAAAGAATTTGTAATTGAGAAGATTATTAAAAATACTATTCCACAAAATTTATTAGATTCAAATACAAAATACCATATAAATCCAACCGGAAAATTCGTTATTGGAGGACCACAAGGTGATTGCGGTTTAACTGGTAGAAAAATTATTGTTGATACATATGGTGGTCATGGTGCGCATGGCGGCGGTGCCTTTTCTGGAAAAGATCCTTCAAAAGTAGATCGTTCTGCTGCTTACATGGGTCGATACATAGCAAAAAATATTGTAGCAGCTGGATTAGCTGAAAGAGCACTTGTTCAGATTGCCTATGCTATTGGAGTTGCACAGCCTGTTAGTGTTAACGTTAATACTTTCGGCACTGAAAAAGTTGCTCGAATTAAAATTGAAGAAGCTGTCCAAAAAGTCTTTAATATGACCCCTGCTGGAATTGTTAAAACTTTTAATCTTTTAAATCCTCAAGAAAATGGTTACACGTATCATGAAACGGCTTCATATGGTCACTTTGGAAGAAGTAACTTTCCTTGGGAAAAAACTGATAAAGTACAAGAGTTGAAAAAATTTGTTTAGTTTAATTAAACCAATTAGATATTTATTTTAATCCTTTCTTTTATTTACAGATCTCCTAAAAAATTATAGTCTTAGTCGCATATGATTAGATGTTTTTAGGAGAACATATGTTAAAAAATAAATATAATAAAAGATTTTTTTTATTTTTGCTGCCTATATTTATGGTTTTTCCAGCATATTCAGATGAAAAAAATAATACTAAAGAAATAGTAACCAATGAATCACAAGATTTAATTTCAGAAAAATTGTTAGATTCTCTTTGGAATAACAGGGAAAATATAGATGGTGAAAATCAAATTTATCTTTTTCTAAGCAAAGAAAACACTATTCCAAAAGATTTCAACATAGCATGGAAGATAGCAAGGCTAGTTTATTATTATGGAAATTTTATCCTTATAGATGCAAATTCAAAAATAGATAAAACAAAATTATTCAAGTACGGCTATGAAGCTGGAAAAATTGCAAAAGAAATAGAACCCAAAAAAGTAGAAGGTTACTATTGGTATGCCATCAATCTTGGATCTTATGGCTTATCTAAAGGAATATTTTCAGCTTTAAGTAATGCAAAACCAGGCAGAGATGCTTTGCTAGAAGCTGCAAAAATTGACCCTAAATATCAATGGTGTGGTCCATTAAGGATTCTTGGCAGATATTATCAGGAAGTTCCTGGAGGATTAATTTCATTTGGTGACAAAAAAATTGCTGAAGATTATTTTACACAAGCAATTCAAACTTGTCCTGAGTTTCGCTTAAATACTATGTATCTTGGCATTTTAAAGAAAAAAGCAGGAGATAAAACAAATGCTTTGGAATTATTTAAAAAAGCTCAAACCTTACCAGAAGTAGATGGTAAAAATGAAGAAAAGCGATATTCTAAAGAACTTGCTGAAAATATTAAAAGTGTGCAAAATATGTAAACGATGCTTAATTAAGGGTTAAGTATGAATTTTGCTTTAAAGGAGTATATATGTCTTCAGGAAAGTTTATTATAGGTGGTATTTTTATTGCTGCAGCAGTTGTTGGCTCAATACCTTTATTTTTTCATGATTATAAAAAGATGGCGAACAGCTTAACTGGGCAAACCTCGTCTACATCTACAATAAGCAACAATGTTTCAAAAGTTACATCAGGTTCTGATGTTCTTGGAAAATATAATGGAGTTACTTTAAAGCGTTCAGAATTATCAACTCAAGAAATGCAATCATTATTTGATGCTGAAAGTCAATCTTATAAGGCAATAGAAAATATTTTAGCTAAAAGATATTTTGATAAAATAATTAAAGATTACATGAAAAACAAAGGAATTTCTAATACCAATGCAGCTGAACAAATGTTTATTCAAGAAAAATCTAATATCTCAGCTGAACAAGTAAAACAATTTATTAAAGAAAACTCAGAGAATCCGCAATTAAAAGGGAAAACACCCGAACAACAAGAAGCTTTAGTGAAACCTTATTTACAAAATCAAGCTGCTGGAAATTATTTTCGAGGTTTAATTTCACAAGCAATTAGCAAAGGTGAAATAGAAGTTACAGGTGCTTCAAAACCAGCTACACCAAAAATTAATGTTGATATAAGTAATGCTCCATTTAAAGGTTCAGCAAATGCGCCAATCACCATTGTTGAATTTGCTGATTTTCAATGTCCATATTGTGCATCCGCTCAACCAGTTGTTGAAGAAGTTCTTAAACAATATAAAGATAAAATAAAATTTGTATTTAAAAATTATCCATTGGTTCAAATTCATCCGGAAGCTATTCCAGCAGCAATTGCTGCAGAATGTGCAAATAAACAAGGAAAATATTGGCAAATGCATGATGCTTTATTTGAAAATCATAAAAAGCTAGGAGAAGAAACTTATTTATCATTAGCACAAAAAATAGGTCTTAAAATAGATGATTTTAATAATTGCAGAAAAGATCAAGCAATTCATGATAAAATTAATGCCGATATTGAATACGGTCAAAGTTTAGGAATCAATGCTACTCCTGCATTTTATATAAATGGAATTCAATTAATGGGATCCTTACCAAAATCAGAATTTGAAAAGGTAATTAATAATGAATTATCTGAGAAGAATTGAATAAAAGTTTGCTGAAATTATTTATCTAGAGTAAATACGCTACAGGTAAGACCTGTAGCTTTTTTTAGGAGATAATTTTATGTATGATAAATTAACAGAACTAGAAATTAATGGAAAAAAAGCCACTTTAAAAATTAACCGACCAAATCAATTAAATGCTTTAAATAAACAAGTTATTAAAGAAATATTCGATCATTGTCTGTTACTTAAGGATAATAGTGATGTTAAAGTATTAGTTGTTTGTGGTGCTGGAGACAAAGCTTTTGTAGCAGGCGCTGATATTAAAGAAATGCAAGACTTTAAAACAGCAAAAGAAGCTAGTGACTTTTCACAATATGCAGCTAATATCTTTACTACACTAGAAAATATACCTCAAATAACAATTGCTCAAGTCCAAGGTTTTGCGTTAGGTGGAGGTCTTGAATTAGCGCTTGCTTGTGATTTAATTATTGCATCTGAAAAAGCGAGATTTGGACTACCAGAAGTTACTCTTGGATTAATCCCTGGATTTTCAGGGACACAAAGACTTGCAAGAAGAATCGGCGTAGCAAAAACAATAGAATGGATATCTACTGCTAATAAATATTCTGCTCAAGAAGCATTTCAAGCTGGGCTTCTAAATCATGTCACAAAACATGAAGAGCTAGTATTTTTTACTAGTGATATTATAGACAAAATTCTAAAAAATGCTCCAACAGCCTTAAAAATAGCAAAAAAAGTTGTTAAGTTTGGTAGTGCAAGTAGCTTTAAAGAAGGTTGTCTTTTAGAATCTGAAGAATTTGGTTTACTTTTTAATACTCCTGAAGCAAAAGAAGGATTGGCAGCTTTTATTGAAAAAAGAGCCCCAAATTTTTAATGCTGAAAGTTTTATAATGGAAAACTCTTCAACCAACGACTTAGCAAAAATAGTAAAAATTTCTTTGATGAATAAATCTGGTGAAATTTTTGATGAATTTAATATCCGTGCAGGCTCTAACTTATGGGTTTTTCTTAGAAAAAGAGGATTACCTATTGGCGCGGCTTGTTCTGGAGTAGGTGTTTGTGGAGCCTGTAACGTTAAAATCATTCATATGTCACCAAATTCATTATCTATCCAAAATAATTTTGAAAAAGAAACTTTACAAAAAAATAATAAGACACAAAACGAGCGTTTAGCCTGTTTAACTAGAGTTTTCCAAGATATTACTCTTCAAGCAGAATATTGGTAATTCATATTTTTGTTTGATTAGGACTCCAATGCTATGAAACATCTTTTGCTTTTCTCGTGTTGTTCATTTTTTCTTTTTTCTGCTTGCAAAGAGCCCGAAGAGAAAAAAAAAGTAGTGTATACTTGCAGTGATTTATATGGCGCCATTTATCCATCTTCCACAAATAAAATTCATGACGGATGTGAAAATAACATTGACGATATTCCAGGTTCTAAGTCTACAGTTTACATATCTTCCAAGATATTAACAAAAAATAATAATGGTTATATCGAAATAACTGGCACTTGTACAGGAGTTGCTGTTACGTCCAGAACCATTCTTACAGCTGCACATTGTTTTACTTTAATTCCAAGCAAAGATGTAATATCTATAACGGCTGAAGTAAAAAATTCTGCTAATAGCTTAAAAAGTTTAAATGCTACGGTAAAAACCAACAAACTATATACTATTAATCCTTTCAAAAAAAATGATCCAAATTCAACCTATATTCCCATGGGTGATATCGCACTTCTTACTACTACTGAACCACTAACAAAAATAAATATTACTCCAGCAATAATAGCTAAAAATTATCAATTGGGAGATCGCTTAGTTACAATTGGTTTTGGTCAAAGTAATGAAAATAATAAAAATAGCGGCAATATTAAGCGTTGGACAGTAACAGAAATATTTAAACCTGAGAAAAAAATAGAATTAAACCAAGAGCAATTTAATCATTATAATAATATAGATTATAAATATGAAATAAATCGATCGGTAATTACTAATATTGGCGACACATTTATATCAACTAAACGATTACGAGGACAAACTTGCAGTGGTGATTCAGGAGGCGGACACTTTCTTATCAAAAATGACAACAATATTAATGAAGCAGTCTTATTAAGTCTTACCCAAGGCATAACTCATCTTGTAACTGGACCTATACCAATGACTGATACAAATGATGATTGTTCTGCTCAGCAAGCTGTAACTACCTATATTTACCCATATTTAAAATGGATAGAAGCTAACCTAAGCGGTGAAAAATTAAAGATCCTTGAATAATTTTTAGATAATGATGCTTTGTATTAAAATTTTTCTTGTTTGAAATTTATTTAAGTTGATTATAAAGTTTTTATGTTCTGTTATTTTTTATCAACCATTAAGAATGAAGTCATATAAATATGAAAAAAATTTTTCTAGTTACCTTTTTAGGACTATCAAACACAGTTTCATATGCTTTAAATCAGGTAAATCAAATTAAAAAAGAAGAATTTTATCAAACGATAAATTCTTCAATATCAGTAGATGATTCTATTATTCAAAACTTCTATCTCAATTACATCCATAATACACAAGAAAAAAATGTTGTTGAAACAAATATATATTGTCCAGACATGGGTTATTGCATAGTTACTACAAAAAATAATAATGAAGCACTAAATTCTACTTTTATTATCGAAGGATATCCTCAACTAAATAGTAATTTATATATTTTTAAAGTTTCTGAGGAAAATTCGTATAAAACTGAAGTTCGATATTATCAAATTCAAAATTAAAAAATATTATAATTTTTCTAAAAATATCATCAGGCATCTTTTTTTATTTTCTACAAGTTAAAAAATTCACATTTTCAGATATCAAATTGTTATAAATTATATTTAAGAAAAATTTTACTTATAAATTAAAAACTATTTCAAATTTTTACTAGTAATATAGAAATCTCTCTTTCAAATACCTATTAAAATCTTTAATTACTTGACATTAAATATTTTATTAAGGTAGTTTTTTAAGGTTTATTAATTTACTTTTTTGCGAGAAATAACCGATGGTTAAAAGTATAACAACTTTTTTAGACAAATATAAATTCTTTACTCTCTTTTTTCTTATTATCATAATAAAACAATATATGAAAATTATACATCCAGGCTTTTGGGGGGAAGATGGGTACATTTTCCTTAAACATTCTTTAGAATATGGTTTATCTTCAATTCTTTTACCTTATTCTGGTTACTATCAAGTTTTACCTCAAATTCTTTCTTATCTTTCAACTAAATTAACAATAGAGTATTACCCATATATTACTATGATAGAATGTTCCGTATTTTTTTCTTACGCTTTGCATATTATAATGAAAAATGAATTTATTTGGATCTCACAAAGCAAAGTCAATAGCTTGATTATTTCACTTTCAATCCTTTTTATTCCGGGACAAATTGAAATTTTAGGAAATTTTGCAAATTTACATTCAGTTCTTTTTTTGTGTTGCGTCCTTATGCTACTTTATGATTTAAACAAAAAATATTCACTTAGACATTTTCTATTTTTTTTATTTACAGGGCTTAGTGCCGGTGAATTATGCGCTTTAATACCTCTATTACTAATGCGGTTTTATCTCATTAAAAAACAAAATAGCGGTGATTCAAAGTATTTAATTAATAACCATCTCATTTTATTAGGTTGTGTTATATTTAGTACTATAATAAATTCATATGCATACATCACAAATTCACATGATGTTTGGACTCAGGGCGAAGCTGGCATTGAAGCAAAAATCGAATTTGTAAGACAATTTTTTCCAAATCGTTTCTTTTATTCTTTATTCAACAGAATGTTTTTAATTCCGATATTTGGTGATAATTACACTTTTTATTTAAATCAAGTTTGGCAATCGGTTTTATGGATAGGTTTCGGATTTACAGCATTATTCTCTTATTTTATATATAAAACTTGGTCAAAAAATTTATACTTTATTATTTTTTCTGGTATATTTACTTATATAACTCTTATCATCATGACTTGTTTAGTTCGCAAAGGTACATGGAAAACTGGGTGGTTTGGTCTTATCAATGAACCATCTTTATTTCAATCTCGTTATTTATTTATATTAGTGCCCATGGCAATCATTTCAATTTATTCTATTTTGTTTAGATATTTAAACAAATTTTGGAACAAAAAAATTAATTACTCAATATTAATATTACTTTTACTTAATTTTATTTTTCAAAACAGAAGTAATTTTTTTGTACCGCCTTACAATAATAATTTATCTATACAGTCCTGGAAAAGCACTGCTAATGAAATTAATTATTTCAAAGAAACAAAGACTTCAGGTCAAGTAAAAATCACTCAAGGCAACTTAGAATATATAATAATTATAAAAAATTAATATATTTTTTGTAAATAATGATAGACTATAAGTTTATATAAATCTAACTTCAGCCTCATTTTGGTCATATACCTGCGACAAAACTTCACTATAAAATAAAACGCAAACAATCCAAGTTAAATCAGCAAGAAATAAATGCACCATTTGCATCCAAACTGGAGCTAAAAGAATAATATTTACAAATCCTGATAATATTTGCACGATAAATATAATAATTATGGAATATAACATTTTTTTCTGTATTTGAGATGAATTTTTATTTGTTAAAAACCATGCTGTGAAGACAGTAAATATTGAAATTAAAATAGCCAAAATAGGATGAACAACTCGCAATGATTTTAAAAAGTGCCCAGCCTGATAAAAATCATTAACTAAACCTTCTCCTACATAATTGGGTCTAAACAATGTATCACCTAAAGCAGTAATAGCTCCTGTCATACCAATAAAAAACATTCCAACAATTATTAATGATGCAGGTAAAATTCTTTTATCACTAATTCTAAATTTACAAACATTAACTAGACCAGAAGACCATGCAGCAGTTAATGCTATTGAAGCAATTAATATAAAAGTAGCAACTAAATGCATAGACATGACAACTGTACGTAAAATAGAGGAATTAGCTGCAACTAAGCCAAAAATAACTAATCCGGCTCCAAGAAGAGCTTCAAATACTACAAAAGCAAAAGCAACCGATGCGGATTTTCTAATTGGATTCCCTTTTTTTGCAACCTTAAAAGCCCACAATATAAGAATAATGGAGCCTATTCCTACAATCCCACTTGAAATGCGATGAGTATATTCTATTACTGTATGGAAAGTTGATAAATTAGGAACAACTTCACCGTTACACAAAGGCCAATGTTCACCACAACCCGCACCTGATCCAGTTGCTCTTACATAGGCTCCCCCCAGTACAGCATATAAATTATACCATAAAAAAATCCATGCAAATCTTGAAAAATACTTAATATTATGCATTTGAACATCCAAAAATAAAAAAATAAAAACAATGAATATAGTATTTAAGATAATACAAAAAAGCAATGAATAAGGAGGTTTGTTGTTTATTATTAACTCGTTTTCAATAAATCATCAATCATGCCATCAACATCACCTTGATCTAATTTTTGATTTCTAGGATCAGGTAATGAAGAAATTAATTTTAAAAAGTTCCTATAAATTTCATCTTCCTCAGATGAAAATTGTTTTCTTCTTAAATCTCTATGCAAAAAGGAATGAAGAATTTCTCCACCTTTTCTTACTGCAAATAAAGGATTAGGATATAATTTTTCATTTTTTGTTAAATATTCTTGATTAAAAGCACAATTCATCCAATTAGAAATTTCAACAATTGCATTTCTATATTGATTCTCTGATTCAAATTGAGCAGCGCTCATAATACTATTTATTAAATTTGATATTGTTGCAAATGACTTTTCATCAGGAAGAGGATTTATTTTCTCAGGTTCATATTTTCCTAACATAGCTAATATAAGTCTAATTCTATGTTTTGATTCACTATAGATATCTTTTATAGAGTCTTTAGGTACTTGTTTCTCAGAATTCAAAAATATTCTCCTTAAAATGGGATAATATCTTATCAATTAACTTACAACTGCTAAAGTAACATCATCTTTAACATGCCTTGGAGGATCTAAACAAGATAATTTACCCAATAATTTTGCACCTTCTTCTACTATTAATTTATATGAAGCAATATCACCTTGAACTCGAGCTGTTGGAGTTAATCTTAAAAGTTCGGCAGCCTTAATAGAACCTTCAAAGACTCCACTTACTTCAATGACAACTCCTTGTATTTCACCTTTAATTAACGCCGATTCTTCAATTATTAAGACATCTTCTGAAATGATAGTTCCTTCAATATGCCCTGCAAGTCTTGCTTCTCCTTTTAGAATAACCTTACCTTGAAAAAATGTTTGACTTCCAAGGAGAGAAAAAGGAACACCTTTAAATTTCTTAGATACATTTTCAATACTTTGAGTAGATGACATAACTTTTACTTCCTTAGCTTTAGCAAACACCTTAATTTCTCCAAAAAAATATTTTTTAAACTTTTGAAACACTAAAATTGTTCGTATTATAAAAGTATAAAAATTAATAAATGAATGTTAGATACTATTTGTAGCAGGACAAGGTTATGACAACTCAAGCATTTATTGCAGCTAAAAAACTATTTGATGCGCTACCATTAACTTATATTATTCCAAAAGAAAGAGAGAAATCTCTTCTTAGATACAATAATCTTTCGAAAAGAAAGAATTCTTGTTCCTGCGATGAAGATTTGAATGAGATTGTTAAAATACCTAATATTTACCCCATATTTCCTTCAGAAGGAAATATGGGGCACGGCTATTACACTTCAATTCCAATAACTTATGTATCTTGGATCATACCTTCTCAACTTATTCCAATTATTGAAGTAATTGAAATACCTATACCTTATACTAGTTTGCTATTTAGTGAAATTGAAAAAGAAAATATTGATAGATGCTTAAATTCGACAGGAAGAAGCCTTATAATTCATGCAAAAAAATTAATTTTTCCTATAGATTTTAATATGTTAAACAAAATCAGAAGAATTGTCTTAAATAAAATTATAGAATATAATGAGAATAATGCTATAATCTATCTTTCGATCTTCGAAGAAATGCCGAAAATATTACAAGACAATAAGGTTACTGAAGTTAGAGAAAGGATTTCAACCTTGAATAACTCAACCAATTTTGGAATTTATCATTCTAAACGTATTGTACCAACAATAGAAAAAGGTGAACTTGTAACAAGCACCTTGCATTGTTGGACAATTACTAAACAAGATTTAAATTCTAAGTAAGGTATAGATGAAAAAAGATAAATGTGTGTTACAATTTTCAATAAGAATAGGTCTGAGGAAATTCTAATGAAATTTGGCATAATAAAATATATAAAATTAATTTTTCTAATTGTTATTTCTTTTTTAATATGTGATTTAATATCACTTGAAACATATGCTCAAAATAAAAATGTAACAATACTTTACTCACAAAATGGGAAAAAAATAAAAAACAATTCAAAAAATAAAAGAAAAAAAATTGGAAAAGGAAAAAAAAGAAGAGCTAGAGAAGAAAATTTTGCTAGAACTGATGCTAAAACAATTTATGTAACGGCTCAGCCTGTTCTTTTTTCTGCTTATAATGGTTCTTCTCTAATTAATCAAAATCGTTTTAATCAAGCACCAATAAAAGTTAAAGCTTTTACTGACCCAAGAGAAGCCTTAAATAATAATGGCGTGGCATTTAGTACGCCTTTTGGCCAGATAGATTGGCCAGAAGTAGCTTCAAAAATATTTTTCAAAAATGGAAAAACATATTCTTATTTTAAAGGTTATAAATTAGAATTAACAATCGATCCTCAATTGCAAGACGCTTCTGAAAAATATTTAACTCAGACAAAAATACTAACTGGTTCAACAGCTATTATTGATCCTAAAACAGGAAAAATTCTAGCTTTATCACAGAATGGGGGTAATAGAAATGCAATTATTTCCGTTTCTTCAAGGGCACCTGCAGCCAGTTTAATGAAAATAGTTACTGCCTCTGCTGCAATTGAAAAAAGAAATTTAAATCCTTATGATGAAATTTCATTTCGCGGTGGATGCGGTAATTTACGAAATGGAAATTGGCTTGCAGATCCTGCGCGTGATAATCAACATTTAACTTTTGCTAAGGCTTTTGGCTCAAGTTGCAATACAGCTTTTGCTAGAATAGCTCTTTATGATGTAGGGCTTTCATCTTTAAAATATTACGCCGAAAGATTTATGTTTAATAAACCTATACCAAGTGATGTTAAACTTCAAACAAGCATGTTTTTATTACCAGACCCTGACACAGCAACACCTCAGGAAGTTGCTGAAGCTGGAGCTGGGTTTGGCGCAACAAAACTGAATCCTGTGCATGCAGCATTACTTTCCGCTGCTATAAATAACAAAGGAATTATGATGGCTCCGTATCTTGTTGAAGCCGCCTTTAATACCGAAGGTAAAGAAGTGTATAGAGCAAAACCTATTCAAATTGGTAAAATAGTTTCACCACAAACTGCTTTAAAAGTTGAAACTCTTATGTTAGCAACTATTGCTACTGGCACAAGTAGAAGGACTTTTCACAAAGCAGGAACCAGAGCTGATGCTGATGAAATTGGTGGTAAAACAGGTACTCTTCTTGATCCAGAAAATAGAGATGTTTTATACACTTGGTTTAGTGGTATAGCGCCTCTAAATAGCCCTAATAGTATTGCTATTGGAACTGTAATCGCAAGCCCTCAAAATTGGGTTATTCGTGCTAGTTCTGTAGCCCAAACGACACTGGCGGATTATCTAAAACTTGAACGAAGTGATGGAAGAGTCGCAAGTAGAAATAACTAATTATATTTCCCATTAATTTAATTTTTAAAGAGGATCCGTTCTTTTTAAAAAAATTTTTAGACAGAATAAAAATGGCTTCTAATTCATTTATAGATTTTGTATTTTCTCAATTTCAAGGTAACAACTGGCAAAATGGTATTTCAATATATCGTTCTGGCGGTATTCATAATTTTCAATCCTTTGGCGAATTATTAAGTTGCAGAGTCAAGGCTGGTATAGGTGAAAACTATGAAGTCAGATTAAAGATTCATGCCCAAGGAAGATTCGTCCAGTGGATGGAATGTACCTGCCAAGCTAATAGAAGAAGAGCTGAAAAATGCCAACATATAGCTGCTTTTTGCATATATTTAGATCAAGAGAAAAAATCATTACTCCAAAAACTTAATTTTACAGTTGGAGATTCTGATTCATATCTAAATTCAATTCAACAAAATACTTTATCGCCTCAAAAAAATGAAAACAAGAAAAATCTTTATAGCAATGAAGAAAAATGGGATATAATTAATGATGCAAAACAAATTCTTGAAAGCAGTAATTTAGAAAATGTTTTTTCTTCAAATGTTACTGAACTTGTTTCCATTGATTTAGATAAAGAAGAACCATGGTTAAATGCAATTGTTCAAATTGAAAATACAAAAAAGATAAATTATCGATTTGGCGTTGATGATACTTGTAAACTTTTATTCAATGAAAAATATATTGAAAAATCTTCAGATAAAGTTAAAAAATTAATTACTCATAATGTAGTTGCAAAAAGGTACTTTAATGTTAAAGGAAATGGAAAAACTGGATTTACAATTGAAAAATATATAGCAATAATAAAAGATGAAAAAATTATTAAAAAGTTGTCAGTATCAGATTTAAACCAGTCTTTTGTTGGTAAATCTGGTTTATTTATTAAAAAAATTGGATATATACCATATGTAGATAAAATGAATAACACACAAGTATCTAGATGGAATGAATACCCTAAAGTAGGAATTGTTTCTGGAGATACTGCTGCTAATCTTTTAGAAAATGATTTTTCTCGATTAAAAGAAACAGCTGATATTGTTTTAAATGAAAGTTTATCTAAAATAAAAGTCTATAAGAAGATTACAATACCTGAATTCACTCTATCAAAATCATTAGATGGTTCTATATTAGTAGATGCGAAATTTAGTTCAAACTTAGAAAATGAAAAAAATAAATTAGATAATTCCGGATCATTAATCCAAATTCTTAAAGCCAGAGCTGAAGGAAAGCAATATTTAGAGACTGAAAAAGGATTTATTAAAATAACATCAGAACTTGATTGGTTAAAAAATAAAGTTCAAGAAGATGGCCAACTAAAATTATCGACATTAGAATTTGTGAAATTTCATGAGCAATTTGGCTCAGAAAGTAAAGTAAAGGGAAAGCCTGCTGTTATTGAAAAAATCCGCGCAGGATTAATTTCTAGAGAAACCTTATTATTACCTTCATTAAAAGAAACTAATTTGAAATTAAGACCATATCAAGAAGATGGGCTAAGGTGGCTATGGTGGTTATACAATAATCAACTGGGAGGATTATTAGCAGATGAAATGGGACTTGGAAAAACACATCAGGCTATGGGTTTAATCTCTAGTATTACACATAATGAACAAAACTCTATTTCTTTAATAGTTTGTCCAACAAGTGTTATTGATCATTGGCTTGACAAAATGTCAAAATATATTCCGAATATTAATAGCCTTTGTTTTCATGGTCCTAATAGAAAAAATCATTTATTAAAAATCGAAAAAAATAAGACCAATCACTACGCATTTGTAACAAGTTATGGCATTTTACTAAGAGATATTCAAATTCTAATGCAATTTAAATGGAATTTAGTAATTTTAGATGAAGCGCATTTAGTGAAAAATCAAAGCACTAGAACATACAAAGCAGCTTGCAAAATTAATAGCAACATGCGTTTATGTCTAACAGGTACTCCACTTGAAAATGATTTATTAGAATTAAAAAACTTATTTGATTATATAGCTCCTAATTATCTTGGAACTGACAATGAATTCAAAAAGAAATACATGATCACAAATGAAGATATTGACCCTATTTCAGATGTGGAACTACACAGATTAATACATCCATTTAAAATGCGAAGAAACAAAATGGACGTTCTAACTGATTTACCTGAAAAAGTTGAAGATATTCGCTATTGCCATTTAAATACTGCACAAAAGCGCTTATATAATGAAGCATTAAACTTAAAAGGGAAAAAAATTATTGATGATTTACAAAATGAAAAAAATCCTATCCCATATATTCATATTTTTAGTTTAATAAGCTTACTTAAGCAAATTTGTAACGATCCAAGTATAATAGATCCTCAATATAGCAATATAGGAAGTGGTAAATTACAAGTTTTTGATGAATTATTAAGTGAAGCCTTAGAAAGTAAACAAAAAGTTGTTGTTTTCTCTCAATACGCAAAAATGGTTCATAAACTATCTGAACGCCTCACTATGCAAGGAATTAAACATGTTACTTTAACAGGTCAATCGGTTAATAGAGGAAATATTGTTAAAGAGTTTCAAGAAAATAATGACGTCAAAGTGTTTATTGGTTCATTACTTGCAGGAGGAACTGGTATTGACCTAACGTCTGCCAGTGTTGTAATTCATTTTGATCGCTGGTGGAATGCTGCAAAAGAAAACCAAGCTACCGATAGAATTCATAGAATAGGTCAAATTAGAAACGTACAAGTCTATAAACTTGTAACTAAAGGTACATTAGAAGAAAGAATTGATGAAATTATCAGTAGGAAAAAAATTATATTTGAAAGATTTATAGAACAAGATGAAGAAGTATTTAAAAATCTTTCACGTGAAGATCTATTGCAACTTCTTAAAGCACCTGTTGATAATACAGAAATTGATATTCAAGATGATGATAGTTTTGAAGTATATAATATATAGAGTTAGGATTGTATTATTACTTTTTATAAAAATATAATTTTACAATTAGCTTTTTCATAATTTTTATTTATAACTAAATATATAAGATTTTATTTCAAAAATTTAATTTTTTTGATAACTATACAAACTTAGAAAATTTCTAATTTTGTAAAGGTCTTCAAATGAAACAGATTTTCCTTAAAATAAAATGTATTTATTTCTATACATTATTTATTCTTATATTCAATAGCTGCAGTAAACAAACCGAAACGAATAATATTCAGATTAATTCTGAGAATTTTATTTCGACAAATTATTCAAAAATAAGACATAGATTAAGTAATGTTTCAAAAAAATCTAATGCTAGTGCCAAAGATTTTTACTTTGAACAAGATTTTTTGGCAAAACTTGAAAGAAGCATTCAAAAAAGTACAACGTATAAAATAGACATGAATGCTTTAAATGAAATAAGAAATTATAGTGATTCATGGACTAATGAACAAAAATATCAAACAATAATTAATTTAATAAAAAACATTCCAGTACCTTACTATCTAGATAGCGATAGTGACTATAAAATTATGTATGATAAACTTATAGAATATAGTAAAAGACTTTATAAAAAAACGTCAAAAAGAGTTCCAAAAAATATTCACTTTATTTGGCTTGGAGGTAAACTAGGAAATATTCAAAAAGATTACATAAATTTATGGAGCAAATTAAACGGGAATGAATATAAAATATATATTTGGTACGATTCAAATAATATTAATAATTACAATTTAAATAAAAAATTAAGCAATTATTTAAATATATTTTTAAGTAATAAAAAGAAAAGCGAGAATTTTTTAGAGATTTATTCCGAGGAAATGATTAAAATCCAGAACAACTTAAACAATTATATTATAAGACAAAACAAAGAAAATCCAAAGCAAGATAATAATGAAATTAGACTAAATTTTATTAAACATTTCTTTAAAACGAATAATCATACAAATTTCTCTGAAATCTCAGATATTATACCAGATAATAATAATTTCTTAGCATCTGTAGAAAGTCTCTTAAAAGAAAATGAGAACATTATAGTTAAAGACATTCAAAAAGAAAGTAATTCATGGATTTTGAAGGAGAATTACAATCAAGAGTTAAACTTAAGATCTAATTTTGCCGCTGCTTCAGATAATGCACGGCTTGAAATTTTAAAAGAATATGGAGGTATATATATTGATGTAGATGTCTTGCCCAGTATTTCAAAACTTAATGAACTTACAACTATAGAACTCAAAGGCGTGAAATCGATTGTAAAAAGTCATTTTAAATTAATATCATACGCATACTATGAAACTATATTTAATACAAATCCAAATATATTACCTTCTCGGACAATAAGTAATGAAAATAACAATGACTTAAACTTACTTCTTAATTCAATAAGCACTGAAGACGCAAAAATTCTTAAAGAAAAAATTAACGAGCATTACAATTATTTTAAAACAGAGAACAATATTGAATACATTTTCAATAAAGTTGGTAATATTTACATTAGACCTTTAGAATTAAAAACATCTTTGCGAAATAATAACTTTATTATTTCTCATGAAAACGATAATAATAATAACATAATTAATCTAATTATTGATCAAATTAAAAATAATTACAATGAAGTAAATAAATATGAAAAAAACAATCCAAACTTTTATTACTCAAATACAACAGATTTTAATGATTTTATAGATGATAAAGACAAAGAATTCAATAAACTTTTTGAACGATCTGTTTCAAAATATAGATACGATTCACTTATTCCAGATTCTTCTGTAACAGTTCTTGTATCTGGGCCATTAGCATATGATACTATTTTTAAAAAGAATAATTTTAAACATGAAAATCTTAGTTTTTTAACTCAATATAGCGATTCTAATGAAATTTATAATAGGCATACTGAAGAAGACAAAAAGTCCTCGTGGGTTAAAGGAAATATAGAATCATTAATTTATGAAAATGTAATATTAAAATTAAGTAACAATACAAATTCAACTAAAGCAATAAATTACTATTCAAATCATTTTAAAGAAAATGGAGAAAATTTTTCAATAATTAGTTTACTTGAAAATAAAAAAATAAATTTAAGTAATGGAAAAAAAATAAATTTATTTATAATTGGTAATTCCGGAAAAAATAACAATGAAATTACAATTGATAAATTATCTTTTAAAGAAATTGGAGACTATATTAATAAAATTTTTCCAGAAAAAACAGAATTTGAATTTATTAATTTGATAAGTTGCAATCCAACTAATAACTCCAATGACACTAATGATATTGAAAGATTTGGAAAAAGTATTTTGAATCATCTTAATGAAAATAAAAACTCTGCTAACCTAATTATTTTAAGAAATAGCTTTATTAAGATAGATAAAAATGGGAAAGAAGTCTTTCCAAATAAATTTGGAATATTTTCAAATTCATCTGAAGAAAACAAAATATTTCTAATTAGAAGATCAAGTGATGACTTTATTTCTCTAAAAAGTAATATTAGTAGTAAAATTGATAATACTGGAATCTTTAATAAGCTAATCAATTATACTCAAATTATAAAAAATATAACTACAAAAAAAACTAGCCACTTAGCTGAAATTACAGAAATTTTAGATAACTACAAGTTTGTATTAAGAAAACAAAATGAAGAAAGCAAAAAAACTGTAATAAAAAATATTACTAACAAAAATTTTTATAAAATTTCAGAAAATGAATTGTTACTACAAAAAGTAATTTTAAACTCCAAACTAAGCGAAACGGATTTATATGATTTTTATAATAATATTTCATTAATAAATAGAGAAGATATTGATGAAGAAATTGAATACAATAATAATCAATATTTTTTAAATTTAATAGAATATTTAGAAAATAAATACCAAGTTAAAGAAAATAAATTTTTAGCTCAAATTAAAGATTTAATAAATAAAAATAAATCTGAATTACAATTGAGATTAAAGTTAATATTAGATATAAAATTAAAAAACCTAGAAAATGAATTCAGTAAAATAAGTTTATCAGAAAATGAAAAACCTATTTTACATACATTTAATAAAGATAAAAAAACAATTTCCATTTATAACCAAAAAAACAAAAAAGTATATATAAAAGAAATCAACTTTATTTCAGAAGAAGGCATTAGAAATATCAATGATGGAATAAAATTAATTGATAATAGCAGTTTAGAATATATGAAACACAAAAATTCATTTGGATCATTTATGGAGATTTCAGGACCCTCTGTAAGCTTGTCACATGCTTATTTGCTAAAAAATATAATTGAGTTTTTTAGTAAGAAAAATAACGAATCACAATCAAGCAATAAAAGTACTTTAGATGAAATAGTTAAAATTCACATGTATACAAACATGTCGCAGTTATCTAATGATGTCCTTGAAAGTTCAGTCAAAGTATCTAAGGTAATTAAACTAATAAGTAATAATGAGTTCAAAAATTTAAATTCATTCCAAACGTTTTCAAAATTTTCAGCAACTTTAGGTAGTGTTTTAAATGTAGCAAATGTTATTTTTGATGCTTCGGAATATCACTATGCAAAAACTGAAGCAGAAAAATCTAAATTTGGTACACAATTAGCTCTTGATAGTACTTCTCTTACTTTAATGTCAGCAGGTTTAATATTAGGTGAAAGTGCTGGTGGAATTTTTTTAAGTGGGATTGGTGAAATTTTTGGAGGTTTAGCAGTAGGTATCAGTTCTTATGCTGAGATTGTTGGAGATAAGATAGATCAAACATTAAAACTTGCAAGATATTTTAAAGACTACGAGAATGATCACTATAAATTAATTGAGAAAAATAATTACTTTTTTAATTCAGAAGAAAAAATTTTAACTTTTGCACATAAAGATTTTACGCAAGAAGAAAATAATCTTTCTAGAACTCAACTTAATGTTGTTGTAGAAGAAATGGATTTTAAAACCTCAGGTTCATACAAAATTATATTTGGTGATCATATTACTTACCCAATATCACGCCATGAAAATGGGAAATACTTTTATCATGTATTCGCTCCTAATCCTGCACTAATTAAAGACTCATCGGAAAAAGTAAAATTTAGAGAAGCTTTAAATATTCCTACTTCTTATACTAAAGAATTAGATAAAACTAATAAAATAATTCTTCCTAATCAGGTGAAAAATCTTATAGAATACTATTTTATGAATGTCCCTTTTAATGTAACAAGAAATGATGCGGAATTTTCAGCCGTAGATAAACTGCAAAATAACTCAAAATTTATTTTTCGTTATACATTTATGCATGGATTTGGAGATCAGGCTGTTGGATTACTCAAATTTATTCCACAAAAAACTGATATCAGACTTAAGTTAAACCATCATTCCCAGCATTTGCAATTTATTACCCCCGAAATACCTGACTCAGCAAAAAATAAAATTTTCTATCACGTAGAAATTGAAGATAGTATTAAAAATAAATACTTTCATTTTTTTATTAATAATATGGCAAATTATATATTTACCTGTAATAAATCTGATAATATTCATATTCATATCGATTCTAAGCTAGATAAAGCAGAAATATTAAATACTAATGAATTAAAAATATTTACAAATAAATATTTAAAAATTTATGATAATATTAAATTTATTCACTTTCCTGAAAAAATATTCATTCATGACAGCACGGGAGTTACATATTTAGTTTACAATAAATCTATAATTAATGAAAAAAAACCTATTTTTATAAATCCAATAATAGATTATAATTCTTTTCATTCAAAAGATGAAATTCAGAGTATTATTAATAACTACTCTACTAATATTGAAGCCACGTTTCTTGCAAATAATCAAAAAATAAAAATAATTAACTATCCAAGCAATGCTAATAATGGTTTTGAAACTGTTTTTTATGACCTAAATAATGAAGAAATTATCTATAGTGGATTTGATAATAAAAATTTAGTTTATTTGACAAAAATAAATAGTAATCATTATTTTACAAACTCTCTTAAAAATAAATTGTATATTAATAGTAAAGAGCTATTTAAAGATATAGATAAAATTGTTTCTATTAGTGACAATTCATTGAATATTAATATCAGATTTGATTTCAATATAAAAGCTAATGAAAGCGGATTCGTTACTATCAATACCGGGAAAGACATAAGAATAAACAATAAATTGAACATTGAAAAAAATATAGAAGCACAATTTTTAGAACTATTTCCTTTAGTTCAAATTACATTTAATGAAAAATCATTAGGATTTTATAACCCTAAGTCTAAAATATATTTCCTTGAAAATGATGCTAATGCAAAGTTGATTAGTTATTCTAACATTTCAAATAGTTCTAAAACATTTTACATTTCAGGAGAAAAATTAAACTCTTTTCATAAAAATTCTAAAGGTGAATTTATTTTTGAAGAATTAGAAATTAGTAACCCTCAATATCTTTATGAAATGAATGAATATGCATATTTTTTAAGCAATTATTTCGTGTATCAAGTGAAAAATAATGAATTTAATATAGTAGGAATAAAAAGTGATTATTTAAAAAATTATTTAGGAAAGTCAATGGAAATTGTCTTTAATGATTTTGAAAATTCAAACAATAATTTAGCTATAATCTTTAATGAAAAAGTATTTTTTGAGCTAAATTTAAAAGAAAACAAAATATTTCAAAGTGATAGTAATAAAAAATATATCGGAATTAATAAAAACAACAATAACATTCACTACTACTATGATAAAAAAAATAACCAATTATTTACAATTGATAAGGATTATTTTGACCCAAAAAATCACATAATAAAAATTGCGGATAATAATATTTTCATCGAATATAATAAACAAAAAACTTGGGAACTGGTTAATGGAGATTTATTTGCATCAATTAAATCAGATAATTTTTTAAACTATTTTCATAATTTTAATGAATTTTTTGAGGACAAATTAGAAGATAAAACTTGCTCCTCTTTCCAAAACACTTCTGAAAATATTTATAATCAAGTTTGTCAAATTGTTAAAAACATAAATAATGACCCATTTCAGATAATTAATGGTTATAGCGACAAAAATAATAGTACAATTCTTCTTACTAAAAATCAGGCATCATTCCGCTTATATGACAATTCTAATTTTCAAATATCATTTAAAAACACTGCATATGAATACTGGGGTGTTGGCAATTGGCTCAGTAATGAATTACCATACACTGGTGCTATGAAATATTTAGCTTTTGGTGGATTACTTAATAATTTAAATAGCATCTATGCTGATATTCGGTTTATTGATGTAAATGGAAATATTTTAAAAGCAATATCTGAAAATGGCTATTTAAAAAAATATACTATTGAAAATACTCTTTCAAGTCAATATATTAAAAATGTTTATGCTGCTTTTATTCTTAATGATTTATATCATGACTTTTTAGTCTTTCTAAGAAGAGATGGTTTGTATGATATTTTATCCCCAATTAATTATAAAGTTGTAAAAACAGATTTCATAAAAAACATATTTAAAGATATTCCAGATAGTTCTTTAATTTATATTGATCAAGCTATAAAAATGAAGGATAAAATTATTTTGCTCCAAAGAGAAAAAAACTCAGAAAAATATGAAGCATTTTATATTATAGAATCGAAAAATTTACTATTAAAAAATTCTAAATTTATTTATGAAAAAATAGATATCAATTAAAAGCATTCATGATTAATAAAATCATGAATTCCTTTAACTAAATTTGTAAACTCATCTGAATTTAAAGAACCAGTTAATAAACAATATGAAACTTTTGTAGATGGGTTGATTAAAAATAAAGAATTATAACCAGGTATCCCACCTGTATGTAAGTAGTCAGTCAAACCAGTTACTTCATTTGTTTGTGCAAATACCCCGAGGGAATATTTATTTGAATTAAAATAATTACTAAGATTATAGCTTACAATTTCAAAAAAGTAGTTTTTAAATAGTTCATAAGTATTTTTTTGCAAAAATAATTTACCGTCTTTGTTAAAAAATGAAGTGATGAATATATGAACATCCTTAGTTGATGATATTATATTTCCTGCTCCCCATACAACTGATAAACTAAAAGTATTTGCATTGATTTTATCTAAATAATTTTCTATGGAAGGATATCCTTCAACTAAAGTATCTATTTTATTTTTTGGAATTTCGTCTCTTATAAAATGATTTACAAAGTAAGTATTCCTTAAATTTAATTTTTCAGAAATGTTTTCTTTGAATATTTTATCTAATTTTTTTCCTGTAATTTTTTCTAAAATAATGCCAATTAATAAATAATTTATATTTGAATAGTCCCAGGCTATTCCACTTTTAAATAAAGCTTTCTGTGTTAAAATTTTCTGGATAATTAAATCCTTATCAAAATATTGATAAGGGTTCAGCATATATGAATGAAAATTTTCTATACTATATAAATTTGCACTTCCAAAATGGCTTGGAATCCCACTGGTCATATTTAGTAAATTTTTAATTTTTATGTCTTGCCAATCGCTTGGTATGTTTGAAAGATACTTTGCAATACTGTCTTCTAGGCTAATATTACCTTTTTCAACTTGCTGTATAGTGAGTGCTGCTAAATACAATTTTGTAAGGCTTCCTATTTCATATATGGAATTTTCATCTGGCATAATTTCTTGCTCTTTTTTTATGCTGCCATAATTTAAATAAACAATATTTTCTTTAAACTTTTTTGGACACATCAAAGCTACTGAAATTGGATTATTTTTTAAATTTAAAGAAATAAATTTATTATTTAGTTTTTCTAAACTTTCATTACTAGTTTTATGTACACATGAGTAGGTAAAAATAAAGATTATGAGTAATATTTTTCTCATTTTATAACCTCAAAGAAAAAATATAAAGTAAATAAAAAAAATTTTTTTATCAAATTAAAAATCATACAATTTTTTTAAAAAATCTTAACTGATATGCAAAAATTTCAGATAAATTATTATTTCCTTTTTCAAAAATTTAAGCTATAATTAAGAAATAACTATTTATATAAAAAGGAATCAACTAATGAACTTGTTAGAAATCGTTAGATCAAGGATTAATACTTTTCTTTGGGAAAAATTTAAAAATAAACATGAAGATGCAGAAAGAATTTACAATGCTTTAAGTCTTGTTTCTAACAAAAAAATTACATTTGACCATTATGCTCTGATAGATATTCCTGGTTCAAATACTGGAATGGATTATCTTTTTCAAGTGTATTCCTGTTTAGGTTATCTACCTCAAGGAAGAGAAAGATTAATAGAAAAGCAGAATAGATTTATGTGGCTTGCAGAAAATACTGCTTTAGGAAAATTAGCATTTGATGCGCCTCCTCAAGTAGTAATTTCTGATTTTGTATTATCTGAATTTCCTGATGAAATTAGAAAAATAGTTTTAAAATATTCAGAACTAACTCCAAAGCTGAATATTGAACTATTTCAAAAATTGTGTGGTAAAACTTTTTTAGGTGATGAAACAGCTGCGCAAGAATTAGTTAAAATAACATGTGACTATCTTAATAAAGATTGGCCTTTATTAACACTAAAGGAATATAATACTGTTAATGAATTTAATGAGCTACTATCTTGGGCATTGGTATTTGGAAGAGTTCCTAATCATTATACCTTTAACATAAGTCTTTTAAATACATTTGATTCTTTACAGAATTTTGTCCAATGGTTTCAGAATAACTTAAGCTTTGAATTAAATACTTTACCTACAATAATAAAAGGCTCAAAAAATGAAATGCTTGAACAATGTTCAACTAAAGGTAAATTGCAAAAGATACAGTTAATTGATGGGGAAGTCATTGTACCAAGTGCTTTTATAGAGTTTACTTGGCGCTATCCTTTAGTACAAAACCCTGAAAAATGGGAGGAATACTTCACAGGTTTTGTCACTGGTAATGCAAATCATGTTATAGAGTCTGTTTATTTATAAGATTATTTCAATAGCATATTTTTAAAGTGATAAAATTATAATTTTTTAAAATTTAATTAATTAATCTACTTAAAATAGTTACTCCACAAAAATTATCTAACTTTTTTGAATCAATTATTGAATAAAAATTCTCGTATAAGTTAACAGGAAATGGTGATGATTTTTTTAGCTTTTTACCTTCATTTATGCAAGAAATTATTTCATTATTTTTCCACCCAATTTCTGCGTAAAATTCAAAAATATTTTTTGGGAAAAATTGAAAAGGTGAATTTTTAAAACTTCTTTTTGAAGAAATTAATGAAAATTTAAAATAGTCTTTTGAATAATAATCTTGTATCCAATAGTTTATATTCTTATGTTTTAATAGATCTTCTGAAAGAAAAAGAACTTCAATTTCCTTTAAATACAAAATGAGTCCTTCTGAAAGAACTAAAACATTATTTGCTTGTGTACAAATTTCTGAGAGAATTTTTTTTCTCTCTTCTCTTAGAGATAAATCTAATTTAATGTATTGCAAAATACATTTAGGTAAAACATTTTTCAGTAAATTACTTTTGTATTCAATGACATTTGAAAAATCAATATCAAACCATTTAATTTTTTCTAAACCATCTAAGCGATAAGCTCTTGTGTCAAGACCTGCGCCTAAATTTATTACTGTATCTATATTTCTCTCTTTTATATATTTACTAATTAAAAAATCAATAGAATTTGTTCTAAGAGGAACTAGCCAATCAAAATGATTTTTATTTTTAATTTTTTTACATATTCTTTCAGCTCGATCATTTATTAAAAGAAAAGATAATAGATCTTTTACAATCGAATTTTTTTTCTTAGCTTCTAGCATACGATAAAAAGCAATTAAATAAGCAGTATCTGAAACATGATTTATTATTTCTTTCTTCATGGTATTTTTTTCTATTTAGTTTAGTTAAAAATTTTTTTATTTGATCTCAATTACCATAAGTAAAAATTATATGCAATCGTTTCTATATCCAAAAAAATTTTTACTTACTGATTTGCCATGATTTAGGGAAATTTTTTAGCATAAACTTATTTTCAATTATTTTTTTTATGATTCTTTTATTTCTATCAGTAATATTGCAAAAAGAAAAACCAACAAGATATTCATTACTTTGATCTTTATGTTTAACCTGTGCTTCTATTGGATCAAGTATTAAATTAAATTCTTGCAAAAGTCTATCTTCTTCAAGAATTAATATATATCTATCTCCTAAAATAAAATTAAATTCTCTGGATATACTAATTAATGCTCCAGTTGTAGAAATATTTTTAAATCGATTATTAGGTGCTACTAAACTCCCATTCCTGTACAAAGATACTATAAAATCAATTTCGTGTCTGACACTTTTTCTTTTTTCTGCTTTTTTAACATGTTTTTCAACAGGCATGAGAAATCCTTTTGTTATAATTTAAAAAATAACTCATCGGAATAGCCATTTTGTTTTTTTATATTTCTAGCAGATTGAATAAAACTAGTAAAACTACTTTTAGTAGAAGGAAAAATTGCTATACATGGATGTAAAGAAGATTCAGAAATAAACCATAAAAATTCGTCAGTAATTTTCCTTTGAAAATCAATTGTAGAAATTTCAATAATATTTTTAAATAAAAGAGGATTTGAAATTTGTTTAGAAAGCCAATTAAAAAACTGTTTTATATATGAAATATAGATATTTATATCAAATAAAAATAATACAGACTGAGCTCTAATTTCATGAATATGTGGAAATATAAAACTCAAATATACTTGCATAAATTCTTCAATTGTTCTAACTTGCATTAATTCTTTAGTAGGTAAATATTTTACAGCATCAATTTTATCTGAATCAAAAATACTTAAGTGTTTTCCTACTAAAAGCCATCTAGCAATTGGAAAATTACCTACTTCACCAAATGGAACTTGCATAAGCAAAGATTCTTTTTCAAAAACAGAAAAATGCCCTTGAATTATACTTTCAGATATTTCTTTAACAAAAAATTTTGGACTTGATTGTATTGTCAGCCCAACACCTGATTGTGAAATTTTACTACTAAAAGAACCTATTCCTAAAAAAGTGTCGGGCAAAAAACCATTAGCAGTTCTATTTAAAAGAAATTTGTGGCATGCGTCTTTAGTTTCAAGTAAATATATTTCTCTCATGAAATTTTGACCCTAAATAAACAGAATTTTTATTTAAGCTTTCCGCACATCTTTAGCAATTGCATCAAGTATGCCATTAACAAAACTAGCTGAATTCCCTGAACCAAACTCCTGCGCAATCGCAGCTGCTTCTGCTATGATAACGCCAACATCTGTGTCATTTCTTTCCAAAAGCTCCAAAATAGCTACACGAAGAATTGCTAGATCAACTTTAGCTATTCTAGAAATTTTCCAGTTTTTTGCGTATGCTTCTATTAAATCATCAATCTTTTTACTATTATCAAAAAGTACTGTCAAAAAATTTCGCAAAAAGTCTTTCTGCCCTTCAATGACTTCTGATTGTCGCATAAATTGTTGTAATGTTTGATTTTGCATTACAAATTGCTGATTAATATCTTGTTGATAAACAAACTGAACTGCAAATCTTCTAATTTGTTTAAAGTCAGCAGGTTTTAAACCTTTGCTATTTTCAATCATAAAAGTACATTTCCTACTAATGAAGATTTTATCATTACCATATCTAAAACAGCATCTGCTACTTCAGATCCTTTATTTCCAAGCTTTCCACCAGCTCTATCAAATGCTTGTTCCATAGTGTCACAAGTTAAAATCCCAAATGCTACAGGGACGGAATGCGATAACTGAACATTCATCAAACCCGAAGAAGTTGAGGAACAAACATAATTATAATGATCGGTAGCGCCTCGAATAACAGCTCCTAAAGCAATGACACCATGAACCTTTTTTTGTTCAATAAGTAGTTGCGCTGCTAATGGAGTTTCAAAGCTTCCAGGAACTTCTATTTCAATAATATTTTCAGCTTTGAGCCCTCTTCTAAGTAATAAACCTTTTGCACCAGAAGCTAATTTTGAAGTAATTATTTCATTAAAACGAGCAACAACAATACCTATTTTAACCTCAGATGGTTTCATTTATTACACTCCCTTATAGATTACACAAAATCCATTGAGTGCTTAGCACAATGAAAACCATTAACAAAGCAAAGATTAATGCCCTAGAAGCATTCTACCTACAATCATTCTTTGAATTTGAGAAGTTCCTTCATAAATTTGAAAAATTTTTGCGTCACGCATTAACATTTCTACAGGATATTCCTTATTATAACCATAACCCCCAAATACCTGAACTGCATCTGTGGTTATTTTCATACATGCATCTGCAGCAAACATTTTTGCAATTGAAGCAAAATATGTATTTTTTCTTCCCTCATCGACTTCACAAGCAGCCTTCCAGACCAGTAATCTAGCAGCTTCAATATCTCTAGCCATTTCAGCAATCATGAAACTAACACCTTGATAATCGCCTATAGATTTCCCAAAAGCTGTCCTTTGTTTAGCGTAATCAATAGCACACTGCATTGCTCTTTGTGACAATCCAACACATTCCGCTGCCACAGCTGGCCTAGTTCTATCAAATGCCCCCATGGCTAATTTAAAGCCATCTCCTTCTTTACCTAGTAAGTAAGATTCTGGAACTTCCACGTTATCAAAAGTAACTCCTCGGGTATCGCTACAACGTTGTCCCATATTGTCTTCTTTTCTACCAATTGTAATACCAGGAGTCTTTGCTGGAACAGCAAAACCTGTCATTCCTTTATGTCCTGCAGAGGGATCAGTTTTTGCAAGAACAAAAAACCAATTTGCATAATTTGCATTTGTTATCCACATTTTTGAACCATTTATAATATATTTATCTTTTACTTTTTTTGCTGTTGTTTTAATTCCAGCGACATCACTTCCCGCTCCTGGTTCAGTCACGCAATAAGAAGCCATAAGACACTCTTCGACCATAGGTGCTAATAAATCTTTCCAAACAGTTTTATTTTCAGATAAAATAACAGGAACTGCTGCAAGATCATTTGCCAATGCCGCGGTACAAAAACCTGCACACCCCATTGCAAGAGCCTCAGAAATTAAGCAGTGTTCAAAAGTACCTAAACCTAAACCTCCCACTTCTTCTGGGACAAAAGCATTTAATAATCCCAACTCATGCGCTTTTTTTAATAATTCAATTGGAAATTTAGCCGTTTCATCTAATTCTTTTGCTTTTGGCCATACTTCTTTATTTGAAAAATCTTTAGCCATATCAAATAATTGCTTGTGTGTCTCATTTAGCTCAAACATAGCCATAATCAATCTCCATATAAATTAACAAAAAGTACACATTCTCTTCCTTCAAATTATGTGTAAAATGAAAAAGCTGCAATGGATAAAAAGAAATACAAACAAATTTGGCGTAAACGGCAAGAAATGAATTTTGAAGTTTGCTCAAACTTATTGAATCATATAATTTAAATTCAAAAGGAAACTCAGATTGAAAAATATCTGCTATAAGGAGGATTTGTGTCAGAAAATTCTAAATTTAGTTTTATGAAAAACATATTTAATGGACATATACCTGAAAAATCTTTACATCACTATCCATTTTTTAATACTCATCGAGAAAATGATTATACTTTAATGGCTAGTTCGATCAATGACTGGATGAAACAAAATGTTGATAGCCTAAAGTTTGATCAAGAAAAAAAATTACCGCCTGAAATAATAAAAGGCATGAAAGAAATGGGTTTATTTGGATTAATTATCCCTGAAGCATTTGGTGGTAGCGAATTAACTCAAACGTTATATACAAGGACTCTCGAATTACTAAACAGACATGATTCATCCGTCACTTTAACAGCTGGTGCGCATAGTTCCATTGGTTTAAAAGGGCTTTATCTTTATGGAAATGAAAAACAAAAAGCAAAATATATGCCAAAACTTGCTTCAGGAGAAATGATAGCTTCATTTGCATTAACTGAACCGACAGCGGGATCAGACGCGGCAGGGATAAAAACAAGAGCTGTTCGTAATGGAGATCATTATATTATAAATGGCTCTAAATTATGGATAACAAATGGAGGCTTTGCTGATTTCTTTACTGTATTTGCAAAAGAAGAAATTAATGGTGAAGATAAAATAACTGCATTTATAGTAACAAGAGATATGGGTGGAGTTTCTCACGGCTCCGAAGAATTAAAGCTTGGTATAAAAGCCTCTTCAACAGTTGAAGTATTTTTTAAAGATGTAAAAGTACCCGCTGAAAATATATTAGGAAAACCTGGAGATGGTTTTAAAATTGCAATGGGAATATTAAATCAGGGGAGAATGGGATTAGCTGGTGGTGCGCTAGGAGCCATGAAATCCTTAATGGATGAATGTATTACTTATACAAAAAATAGAAAAGCATTTGGACATTCCATTTCTGACTTTGGTCTTATTCAACAAATGCTAACTGAAATGACTATGCATATATATGCTTCAGAAGCTACGACCTATTTTGCAACAAGCTTGGTTGATGCTGGAGATACTGATTACAGTATTGAAGCCGCTATTTGTAAAGTCTTTGTTACAGAAGTCGGCTGGAAAACTATCAATACTGCTATGCAAATACATGGTGGTAATGGATATATGGTTGAATATGGCATTGAAAGAAAATTACGCGATGGAAGAATTGGACTTATCTTTGAAGGAACTAATGAAATTTTAAGATTATTTATTGCAATGACTGGATTAAAAGAAACTGCAAATCAATACCAAAGATTAGGAAAAGAATTACAGTCGCTTCAAAGTCCAAAAAATCTGGATTTTTTAAACTCTGCAATTGAAAAAATAGGATTTATCTCCGAATTTGCATTCAGCGAAGTCAAAAAAAGTGTGATGGCTGAAAAATTAGAAGGGTTTCATCCTGCACTGGAAAAAGAGTGTGAACGATTATCTTCAGCAACACATGCTTTAGCAACTTCAGCTTCAAAACTTATTCGCAATTATGGACACAAACTTATTGATGAACAATTGCAATTAGCGCGTCTTGCAGATATTGCTATAGATACTTATGTAATTTCAGCTGTTTTAAGTCGAATTAATTCTGTATTAGAAAAACATGGTGGTCCAGAAAAAAATGATGTTGAACTTTCTATGGCAAAATTAATTATTCGCGATGCCAAAGCAAGAATAAATCAAAGTGTTTATAATTTAAAAGCTAATCATGATGACAGTATTAGAAATATTGCTAAGCACATTATTCAAAAAGAAAAATACCCTTTTTCTTTAGACAATTTTAAATAATGCAAAAAAATTATTTTATTGGAGAAGAGAGTTTTAAACCTATAATACCAATAACAATTAATAATAAACATAAAATCCTACTAAAATTTACTGGTTCTGAGTAAAAAATAATACCAAATAAAGCAACTCCTACAGCCCCAATACCTGTCCAGATTGCATAAGCTGTACCTACAGGGAGTGATTTTAAAGAAAGGGATAAAAAGAAAAAACTTATAATCATACCAAATACTGTTATAATTATTGGAGATATTTTATTTAAGCCATCAATATTTTTTAATGATAAAGCCCAAACAATTTCAAATACACCCGCAATAAATAGATATATCCAAGCCATAGATTCCTTTAATAATATTTTGAAGTTTAACTGTCTTAATTTAAATTTAATTGAATTAAAAACTAAGAATTTTTTCTTTTCTCAAGAACGTTTTTAACTTTATCTAAAAAGATTTCTCTAGTAAATGGCTTTATAATAAAATCATTCGCTCCATAAGAAAGCATTTTTTGCACGTCAGAAACACCATTATTTGCGCTCATTATTATGACTGACATTTTTGGATTAATTTTTTTTATTTCAACTAATGTTTCTAAACCACTCATCACAGGCATTTCCCAGTCCATAACTATGCACTCAATATCTTTTTCGTCCTCAAAAACTTCCAGAGCAACTTTGCCATTTTCAGCAGTAAAAACTTCATATTTTTCATCATCTAGAAAAAAATCCAAGATGAATGCAAGAACAGATTTAGAATCATCGACAATTAGTAATTTAGATACGTGCATTATGAACTTCCAAGAGATAAATTTAAAATATTATAACTTAAATAATTACCAAAAAATAAACGTCATAAATTTGTCAAAAATTTAATTTCTATTATAATAAATCCATTTAAAATTATAATAGTTTTTCATTACACCTTGAACAAACTCTTTAATACTTGAATCAGGAATATACTCCATAAATATTGGATCATCATTTATTTTAACATTTTCATTTAACCAAATATCTGTAAGTTCTGTTCCTGCTCTATATGCACTAATAGTATTAACAATATTATTTTTATATCGATCCATAAAAAATTTTAAATTACATACTTTTTGAGTAGCAGCTTCATCAGAAATATTTTCGTTTTGAAAAAAACCTTCTTGTCTAAATATCGCATACATTATATCTGGATCTACATGGCATCGTTGATTTGCTTTCAGCATTTGTTCTTTATAAAATTGAGGATAAAATAAAAAATAAAGAAAATTATTTTGTTCACTTAAGGGATCAAGAGATCCTTTTATTTTTGAAATTAATAAAATAGCTTGAAGATAATTTCCTACTGCAAAGTTTAGCCACGTAATATTACTACTAATGAAATTTTTATTTTTTACAATTAAATTATATTCATTCTCCCAAGTTTTTGTAAGCCAATTGATCTCATCTTTTATAATCAATTTTTCTAAAGATTTTTCATTCCTAAAAATCTTTTGAAGACTTTCAATATCATTAATATTATTTTCAATTTTAAATTTAGTAAGTCTTAATATTGCATATTTCAATCCATTTAATACTATTGAATTATCATTTTGATCTTTTATCTGATATTTTATCCATTTATTTTTCTCAATTTCCCAATCATGAAGAAAAGGAGATGTTTCTTTTGTCGAAGCTCTACCTGAAATAGTTCTTAACATTTGACCTGATAAGGCATCATATAATCCTAAAGGATTTTCATTTCCTGACATATAGTAATATTTATTTGCTTCACTTATATTACTTAAAGCAGAATAAGATCTTCCAATCCAATAGTAACAAAAAGACCTAAAAGAAATATCATTTGATTTATTTAATAATTTATTTAACAAATCAATAGATTTAGAAAATTCTCCATGCAGAAAATATGATAAAGCAATTTTTTCATCTAGTTCTATTTGCAATTCACTTCCCAATATTATATTTGGATTACTTTGAAAAGAAACATTAAGGATTTTTGAATTTTTTAAACCTAAAAAAATAGGATCAATAGATAATATCGGTTTTTCTTGTTTTATTAAAGCGAAAATATCGTCCGTTAATATGATATCATTATATCCATTTAAAGAAAAAATAATACCTTCATTTTTTACTAATACTTTCCATCCAGGACTATCACACAATTGAGAACATTGTTTATCTTGAAATAAATTAAAATCAAAGTTTTTAATGATATTATCTTTTTTTGGATATTTAGATTCATTCAATAAGATAGAAATTGTATAAGCTTTATAAGCATACTTATATATTGAAAAAGACAGATTTGGTTTGTATAAAATTTTCTGAGCAATTTCATTTGCGCTATCAAATTTATTTTCAGAAATTTTAATAAAAGCTAAATTTACATCATCAAAATTTTGTATAAATTCAATATCTTTATCTGTTAAATTTGTTTCGAGAGCTTTTTCAAGTTTATTTTTTAGAATTTTAGTAGGATTATTTAAAGAAACAGTTGTACAAGAAACAGATACAACCCCAATAATTCCTATTGCGGTTGATTTAAGTACATCCAACTTAAAAATAAGTTTAGTAAGACTCAATCGAATTAAGCCCTCTGAGCTCCTAGCTTATTGCCAAGAATATCTGCCACCATTTTCTCTACTTCACCAGCAAATGGTTTATGAGTAAAAGCAATTTTTCTACTTGCTTCACAAATGTGAACTTTACCATTTTCATTTTTTAGTGCAATACAAATAACGCTAGAACCCATTTTTTCAATTTTAATTACTAATTGATTATTATCCCAAGACGTTTTCACATAATCTTTTTTTATTTCAGAAGCGATGAGTTTAGTAAGCTCGCTTTTTACTTGTTCTAAGTCCTTTGCTATGACGTAATTTATGCTCATTTAAAATCCTTTTCATAAATTTTTAAATAATGATATCTATCAATATCAATTAAGAAAAAACTCTAACAAAAACTATGTTTAAAAACCAGCTTTTTGTAATTTTTCAAAAAGCTCTCTATTTTCATCATTTATTTCTTCTTGAGTTGGAACTTTCACTGAGATCACAGCATATAAATCTCCACGTTCAGTTGCTGAACCCATAACAGGAAAACCTAATCCTTTTAATCTGACCTTTATTCCATTTTGCATACCAGGTCTGATTTTAATTTGTTTTACTCCTACAGGTGTATGAACATCTAGTATTCCACCTAAGCATAACAAACTAAAAGGAGTCTTTGTTTCAACTTCTATATCGTTATCTAAACGTGTAAAATCAGGATGTGGCATAACCTTTACATTAAGATATAGATCTCCTTTATTTCCATCTGGAGCCGTTCTACCATGACCTCTAACTCTTAATTTTTTACCAGTTTCTATTCCTGCAGGAACTTTAATTCTTGTGGAAATATTTTCACCATTGCTCAATGCAAAGCTGACATATCTTTCTGAACCATTATATGCATCCATGAAGCCTATTTCTAAATCATGTTCAAGATCATAGCGTGAGTAGTCTTCGGGCTCTACTGGGCGATAACTTGTTTTCCGTGCCCCAGTTTTTTGTTGTTGATTGCGCCCAAAGCCACCAAATTTTCCACCTGATCCAAAACCACCGAACCCAGAAAATCCCATTTCTCTAAAAATACTATCAAAATCCATATTTCTAAAAATATCTTCTTGAAATCCAGTGCCTTGTTGTTGCGAAAATCTCGCATCTCCTAATATATCGTATTGCTTCTTTTTTTCTGGATCCGAAAGAACTGCATAAGCTTCAGACATTTCTTTAAATTTATCTTCAGCGGCTTTATTTCCAGGATTTCTATCTGGGTGATATTGCATGGCCATTTTACGATAAGCTTTTTTTATTTCATCTGAGCTAGCATTTTTGCTAACACCAAGAATTTCATAATATTTCATTAGATTCTCCAAATTTTAACGATAACTTTAGAAGCCTCGTTTTATAGAAATCTAATGCTCATTTAATAGATGGCAAGGGTTCTTATGAAGACTTTTTAACTAGCTGTTCTATATGATAAAATTCATGCTCTTTGACAACTTCAAGAAGTTCTTCGTCCTCAAAACCAAAAAATTCAAACCAATTAATTCCAACGAGTTCAGGAGTGGGAGTTACTTTTTCTTCACCTTCATCATTTTCATAATATTCATATGCCTTTTGAACAATACCATCACCAATCATTTCAAAATAGTGATATCCATCCCCATTTATAAATTGCCCATCTCTTGAGTCACCACTCCAGTACTCGCGGCAATACCAAACCTCATCTGATTTTCTTTTCATTCTTGTGGGAAAATTAACTACATTTTCCATAAATAATTATTATCCTTATCAAATTATAGCCTTTCATGAATATTTTCATATGAAATGCTTTGTTTAGGTAGGGACTTTAGCAATTTTTCTATTTGAATCAATCTTTCTACCTTCTTTCTTATTCGGCTTTCTCCTGAAGGAAATAAAATAATATGATAGAAATGTTGTTGTGATAACAATTTTTCACCTGTTTTTCTGACATCAAGAAGTAATGGCAATAAGGCTTTAGCTTGAATATGCATGTGATTTCCGGCTCTAAGTGCTTCTAATATATCACGTGAAATCATTTCAGATAAATTTTCAAAGTTTTTTATACTCATAATTCTTCTTTTAAATACCCAAAATCTTAATTTTTTTCTCTTCATATAGTAGCTTTTTTTTAAAGATAATAAGAAATAGATGATTAGCCCTATTATCAATATTAATGAAATTATAAAAATTAGACTCCGCATAATAATTCCTAAGGATAAATAAACATTTTTTCATCGGAAAAAAATGCCTAAAATTATGTAAGGAAGTCATTTTTTTGAACTATTATTAATCTATATTTTTTAATATTGAATAAAAGGAAATTTTTTATAATCTTGGCCCGACAAAATGTGAGGAATTAGAGTATTCTCTTGCAGATGCTAGGGTATTCTCTTGAAAATCACTTGAACTATTTGCTTCATTACTATTCGTATTTATTAAATTATTTTCATGATTTTTTTCAAAATCAGCAAAATGCTTATCCAAGTCTTCTTGTGAAATAATGTGACTAAGTTGTTTACCTTGAATATCTATATTCTTAGTTTCCATATCGACTGAATCATTCATTAATTGTTTAATTTGTTTAGATTCTTCATCTAACATAATACTTCTTTGAACATCAATTTTTACTTCTTGCCAAGAATCTTGAACATCTTTAGCAACTTTTTTGGCTTGATTTAAGCCTTTTATCATTTTTTTCATATTTTCTGGTAATTTATCATTACCAAACAATAATAAAGCTATTAGCGCAATAAGAAGCAATTCACCACTACTAAAACCAAACACCAAAGCACCCCAGAGTTAAATGTGCCGAAATACTGAACTCTTAAAAGTATCAATTGCTTGAGCTTAAAGCAAGCTAGTAGTTTAAAAGTTAAAATTAATATGAAAGTATATATTATCAGGTATTTAATAAAAATTATCTCCACCCATCAATAACATATTTTTTCTTTAAGTTTTTATCAAATATCGATATTTTTTCTTTTCCATGAATCTTTTTAAGAGTTTTTTCTTTTTTACTTGGCAAAACATGAATTACAAGTTTTAATTTTTTTCTCCCATCAGACAATAATAGTTGTAAATATCCATTACCTTGTTTGATAGGATAAATACATATTTTATTATTTATGATGTTATTTTTTACTTGCAAAATGTTTTTAGATAAATTCTTAATTTCTATTATCCTTTTATTTGATATACACATTTTTTTACCTATCCCTAGTTCAAAATAATTATCAAGATTATCTTTTGAATAAGCAATTAATTTTGTTGAAATTAATATAAAAATTACTAGTAATTTCATTTTAATATTTTACCCAATTGTTACAATCTTCTAAAGATAAATAGTCCACAAAAATATAGTTGCTTGAAAAAATTTTTACTTGTAAAGTTTTATTATAAGCTCTAGAAAATATTTCTAATTTTGAAATTCCTAATTTTTTTTCAGAACGAAAATAAACTCCATTTTCATCATATTTCCTTAAATAGAACTTACCTAAAAAACATTTTTCTGATTCATCAATTAACTCAATTAAATTATAAATTTCACCAACTTTAAGTTGATCTAAAGGCGATAAAAAGCTCCAAATAGAATTTTTTAAATGTAATTCATGTTTATATTTTTTTAAAACATTTTCTCTTGAATATTGAAATTTGTGACTCATTGAATTAGGAATATTTTTAATTTTATAGAAAATAAATATTACTAATAAAAACAAAAGAATAAAAATAAAAAGTTGCAGTAATCTTATCATAATTCTTCCAATCATAAAATGACTTAGAATACATAATTAAATTAATGCATAAAAAAAAGGTCTGCGCAAAAACTCTGCACAAACCTCAAATTTTAATTCATTTAATTTTATTATTTCTTTTTTAAGTAAGTTCTGCTAGGAAGAGGGACTTTCTTCACATTCGTTAAAGCTGGAATTTCGGACTTGCCTAGACTAGCCAATAAATCTCTTCTAGATAAAGGAATACTTTCATCATTATTATTTGTAAAACGGTTCATTCCAGAAAGAGGTATATAGGACTTTCTCTCAATAGATTCTGATTGAAAGACCTCTTCCATTAATTCTTTACCTTTAAGAAAAGACTCATCAACCTTTAGCTTCAAAATTTCTTTTTCAGAAGCAATTTTTGTATTGGCATAAAGGTGACAAAGCTCAGTATGAATTTGTATCCACTCATATATTTTTCGTAAACCCTCAACTTTTTGAAAATCTAAGGTTGTGATAAACGAATTATCATAGATTTTTCCTTGCATTTGCCACCTCCTTTCAATAAAATATATTTCATTAATATCAATATCTTAGCTTGATTTGAGTTATAATAAATAAACTAACCTGATATTATATAGTTAGATAAATCAACAGCAGCAATGGACAACAAGCTAGGACTTACGCATTATATCACAAATTGATTCAAAAATCTTTAAAAAGATAAATTTTTTTTACTATTTAAATGTCTGTTATATCAGACATATTTCTCTTGGCGAGTAAATTTGCATTTTTCTTTGCCTTTATTATGGCATGAATTTGTTTTGCACTCAAACGGGCAAAAAACAACCCTCCAAATGAAATTGACAACAAATTGACCGCTGTTACTAGCAACTGGGCTGAGCTAGCTGTGTTAGGAGATACTGCAAAAATAGAAAAAAGCAAGGCTGTAATAATTTGCATTCCACCCATACCAGCTAATCCCATAGGAACTAACGACGCTAAACAAATCATAGGTAGTACGGCAAAAATAACTTGCAGAGGGAGGTATGCTGAAATTGCTTTTGCACTGAAATATAGAGAATAAACTAAAATTAAAACTGAAAAACTACTAAAAATAATTGGTATACCAAAAGAACCAATTTTTTTACTACCAAGAGCAATTGCATCGAGAAGCGAGTTTATTTCTTCAAAACCTTTTTTAAGAATTTTTTTTACTAATTTAGGTTTGGCAAAAGTAAATAATAATCTTTCAAGTCTAGTAATTATTTTTCTAAAAAATAGAATTCTCGATACAAAAGGAAGAGCAATTAAAGATAAAAACAATAAAATTGAAAAAGTAAAAAATAAAATAAACTCCATATGAACTTTATCTTGCTGGAAAATAATTTCTTTTAATGCATATAAAGAAAAAATGATACCAAAACCTAACATAACAAGAATTCCAATAATTCTATCCATTATTGAAATGGCTAAAAGCTTTGATTTCAATGAAAGATCATTTAAATTTTTTTCAATAATATATGAATTTTGAACTACATCTTTTTCATTTTCAGAAATATTTCCGTTTTTATTCAAAAAATTAAATTTATCAGCTCCAAGCATTAATCCTATGCGAATAACTTCAATAAATGCCATTGAACCTGGTAACCACTGCCCCAAACCATTACTTACAAAGGTAGCTGCTGTTACATTATGAAAATCTGTCTTTATATTGAATATTTTCAAAATACTAAAGTAACGTATTGTCATTACATAACAATTAACAATTTGAAGAAAAGCAATAAATATAAGTAGTTTTTTGTGCTCATAAAATGCGTTTTTTAATGAGTTAAGATCTAATATATTTTTATTATACAAAAAATAAATAGCAAGTACAGAAATAAAAAAAAGGGTGATCATTTTAATTATTGTTTTCATTGATCTTTTCCTCTTCAGTACTTTTCTCACTGTCATTCAAAAGTTCTAATTGTTTCATTTTTCTGTATAAATGACTTCTTTCCATACCCATCGCATCTGCAGTTTTTGAAACATTACCATCAAACTCTTCTAATTTTCTTTGAATATAAATTTTTTCAAATTTAGCTCTTGCTTCTTTATAGTCACTAGAAAGAAACAAATTTTCAAATTCTTCATTTTTCTCATATTTTATATTGTTTATAGGATATGGTAGATGTTGTGCTTCAATAATATCAGCCGATACCATAATAGAAAGTCTTTCCATTATATTTTTTAACTCACGTACATTTCCAGGCCAAGAATAGGATTTTAATACTTGAATAGCTGATGTTGACAATTTTTTATTTTTAATACTATTTTCCACTGAAAACAAAGATAAATAATGTGATGAAATTAACTCAATATCTTCTTTTCTTTGTCTCAAAGGCGGCAATATTATAGGAATAACATTGATACGATAAAATAAGTCTTCACGAAAATTTCCTTTTTTTATTTCTTCTTCTAAATTTTTATTTGTTGCAGCTATAATTCTAGTATCAACAGTTATTGTTTCATCTGAACCAACTCTTTCAATTTTTTGCTCTTGAAGTGCACGAAGGAGTTTACTTTGTGTCTTTAAACTCATGTCACCAATTTCATCTAAAAATAATGTTCCATTATGCGCGAGTTCAAACTTCCCTCTTTTTGCAGTATGCGCGCCAGTGAAAGCACCTTTCTCATGCCCAAATAATTCACTCTCAATTAATTCATCAGGAATAGCTGCACAATTAATTGCAATAAAAGGCTTTGCTGATCTCGCTGATTTTTGATGAATTAATCTTGCTACATTTTCTTTGCCAGTTCCATTTTCACCAGTAATTAAAATCGTTGTGTTACGATTTGCAACCATTTCAACAGTTGATATGATATCTTTCAAAGCTTGTGATGTTCCAAGCAGAGTATATTTTTTTTCAACTCTATTTTTTAAATTTTGATTTTCAAATTTTAAGTCTTTTAAATGCAATATATTTTGGACATTTAATAGAACTTTTTCAAGACTTAATGGCTTTTCAATAAAATCAGTAGCACCAAGACGAGTACATTTTACAGCAGTTTCAATATTGGCGTGACCACTCATCATTATTATATATAAATCTGGATTAATATTTCTTAATTTTTCTAGGGTTTCAGTACCTTCAGAATCAGGGAGCCAAACATCAAGAAAACAGACATCAGGGAGTTCTCTTTTAGCTAGTTTTAGTCCCATTTCAGCGGTATTTGCACTGATAACCTTATATCCTTCATCACTCAAAATACCAGACAAAGTAGAACATATGTCCTTTTCATCATCTATTACGAGTATCTTTCCTGAAATTTGACTAGTATTCAAAATGATTATCCTTATTCAAATTGACTCCCCTGCTTAGGGATTTCAACGGTAAACACTGTACCTTTTGGTAGGTTTTCTTCAACATATATTTTGCCATTATGTTCATCAACTATTTGCTTAGCAATGACAAGACCCAGACCAGTTCCTGTTTTTTTCGTACTGAAGTACGGTTCAAATAGTTTTGATAATACTTCATTAGAAAGTCCCGCTCCATTGTCTTTCACTTGAATTTTGACAAAATTTAGGTGAGGTTGGCTCACAATAGAAACAACTACTGCCGTTTTTTCTTCTGAAGATACAGTTACCGCATTTGAAATTAAATTAACAAACAGTCTGACGATTTGATCGCGATCAAATTTACACTGAATTATTGGCAAGTTAGCAATTCTTTCTTCATTCCTAAGCAAAATATGCTTTGCATCTATGTTTGCTTCAAAGACCATTGGAACATTCTCTAAGTTTCCAACAAACCCTCGCATCGCCATGTAAACAGTATCGACAATATTCCCTTCTTCTAGGTAGGAATGCGGCATTCTTGAAAATTTAATAAATTCATCTACTAGTATCCTAATACTTTCTGAGCTTTGAATAATTATTTTTACTGTTTCTTGAAATATGTCTTTTTCATCTCCTTGAAAGTTTTGTGAAAATCTTTTCTCAATACGTTGAGCTCCCAGCTTAATTGGAGTTAAAGGATTTTTGATTTCATGAGCCACTCTTCGAGCTACGTCTCGCCAAGCAACCATTCTTTGCACTTTAGCAAGTTCAGTAATATCATTGATGAATATAATTTTAAAAATTTTACCTCTAGAAGAAACAAGTCCACTTAACAATATTTGAAGTTGATACTCCGCATCAAATATTTTTCCAGACCATTCAATTTCAATCCGTTTATTAGCTACACTAGATATTTCTTTCAATGAATTTAATAAAGCTTTTTCATAAAAATTAATATTAACTATATCGTAAATTTTCTTCCCTAATACTTCATGTTCTTTAAAGTTAAATAAATTTTCAGCTCTATTATTCCAAGTCTCAATATTTAAATCTTCATCTAATACAATAACTGCTGCATTTATATTTCTTAATAAAATTTCATTATACTCTGACTTTATTAATAGTTCGTCTGCTTTTCTTTTTAACTCAGTTGAAAATATATCTGCTCTTTCTTTTTCAACTTTCAAGTCTGAAACCATTGAACGAAAACTTAAAGCTAATTTACCCATTTCATCATCTGAAACAATATCATCTATCTTTACTGAGTAATTCCCATGTGCAAGACTTTCTGTAGCTTTTGATAATATTTGCATGGGAACAGTAATTTCTCTCGCAATTGTAAAACCTAACCAAGTTGCAGAAAAAATAATTAGTAAAGTAATTACGCCTAACATGACATAATATGATAATTTTAAAACTTTTGCTGCACTATGCGACTCTGGATATTCTGATTTAAGCAATAACCATTGAGGATGCAGCATTTTAGGAGATATAATTCCAAAAATGTAAGTAGAATTTGATTTAATAAGAATCATTCTTTCTTTATCAAACTCAAACCAATTTGCTTTAGCACTAATATCATATTTTTTTTCTTCAATGATATTTTCAATTTTTCCTAAATTTTTCTGCTCATTATTGGATACATGAAGAAATTTTTCTTTTTTTATATCACGAACAAAATCAAATGCTGTAATATTATCTTTTGTCGGATTTTGTGAGGAAAATAATGACAATATTTGATTTTGATATGTTGCTTCACTATTTAATGTTTCTTCTGTAGCTTCAACAAAATTTGACGGTAATAATTTTTCAAAATTAGTATTTACAAATTTTGTTGATACATATAATAAAACAACAGTAGGTAATAATGAGAAAAATAAAAATGCAGTTACCAATTTTGTATTTAGTTTACTTCCGAATGCACCATGTGAATTATCTACAATTAATTTTACACCACTTCTAAAAGTTAAAAATACAAACAGTAAAAGGAGTATAACATTAATATTTACGGCCGAAAAAAATAGAAAAAATGAACTACCAAAAAACTTATTTCCAAAAAAAGCACCATCTTTTACAATATGCGTTTCAATCCATGTTCCTGATATAACAATAAAAACAGCAAAAATAATCCATACTAGCAAAATGTACAGTCTAGAACGAACTTTCATAAATTTATGCCTCATTTTATGACAGCTAATAAAACCTTTGAAATTTTATTTTATTTATTAGAAATCTTCAATTTTCAATGTATAACTTATTATATAGTGCTTCCTTTAACTATAAATACACTAATATTAAAGGTTTTTATGATCATTAAGACGGATAAAGAAATAATAAAATTGCAAAAAATTGGTACAATTGTTGCTGACACTCTTGTTTATATGAAAAATTTAGCATGTGCAGGAATGACCACACTAGAATTAGACGAATTAGGTTTAGAATTTTTGAAAAAAAATAATGCTAAATCTGCACCACAATTAATGTATAATTTTCCTGGTGCAACTTGTATTTCTATCAACCACCAAGTTGCTCATGGCATACCATCAAACAAAAAAATTAAAGCAGGCGATTTAATTAATATTGATGTGTCCGCAGAACTAGATGGATATTTTGCTGATACAGGTGGTTCATTTATAATTGATGATGAAAATAATAATGATTTAAATTTAATTAATCTCTGTAAAGCAACTATTGAAGCAATGTATGCTGGTATTTATAGTGTAAAATCTGGATCGAAAATTTCAAATATTGGTTTTGCTATTGAAAAAGTGGCTAAAGAAAAAAATCTCACAATCATTGAAAACTTAGGAAGCCATGGTGTTGGACTTTCTTTACACGAAGAACCCAAATTTATTGCTCCATATTTTGATAAAAATGATCGAAGAATTTTACAAAATGGACAAGTAATAACAGTTGAACCTTTTTTATCCAACGGAGCTAAATATGCAAAAGAGGACAAAGATGGTTGGACTTTATTTATAGAGAAAAATAAAAGAGCAGCACAATTTGAGCACTCTATAATTGTTACCGAAAATGAGCCTATTATTTTGACTATTCCTAGTCATGGGAAGTTTTTTTGATAAAACTTTATAGATAATTATTATTTTAAAATTAATTATATCTTGTTTCCATTCCCAAAAAAGCATACATGGAACTTGGAAATGTTTTAATAGAGGGTAGAATCATGGACTATAAATCAGCAGTAGAAAAATTAATACCGTACGTACTTAATAAATATGATTCTTATCAAAAAGAAGCTCAATTAGCAGTAACTAACTTTTCGCAAAAATTTCCGAAAGAACAAATCACTTGTGCTAAAGGATGCGGAGCTTGTTGTCACTTTCCTATGGTTCCAATTACTCTTGGTGAAGCTTTCGTTCTTTTAAATAGATTGCTTGCTGAAGGGTATGATTTGCAAACATTAGCAGCAAAATTATTTGAATACTCAAGCAAATATTTTGATTTTGCGAAAGACTTAGGAACATTACCATTCAAAGATCAAGATCAAAAAAAGTTTTTAAACCTAAAAATTCCATGCCCCTTTTTTGTAAAAGAAGAAGGTAATCAATTTTCAGGTCATTGTGGTATTTTCACAATGCGACCTTTGATATGTGAGTTTTTTAATAGCCTAGATTCTCCAGCTAAATGCCAATTAAAACAACCACATCGAAGCCTAGAAATTACAAATGAGATTGGATCTAATATCCAAGATGAAATTCGTGAATATGAAAAAAAATTGTTTGGCAGGAGTACTATCGGACATTTACCTATTCTATTAGCAGCTTTATGCACGAAAGATGGATTAGAAAGTTTTTTAACAGAAAAACACTTAACTAGTGAAGAAATTAAAGATGAATATGCAGATGCGGTGAATGATTTCTCTCTTTACATTGAACTTTTAGCTAGTTTGGGATATCAAATATCGGAAAAAGATATCCTTGCACTTGAAGAAGCTCAATCTGAAATTATTAAAAATTGCCTTCCTACATAAATTCCATTTTTAAGATAAATTTTTGTTGTAATCTTTTTCACTGTTTTTAAATTTAAAAAAAACTTTTTGCATGAGTATGTACTATGCTGCTCATTAATATCTGAGCCAGAAATTGAAGGTAAAGTAATTTTATCAACAAAACGATCATCTATATACCATTCATGATATATTTTTGAGTAAAATCCTGCAGGTGCAATAATCGGAGATATTGCACAAATTTGTTTTCCGGCATTTAATGTACTGATAAAATCTTTTCTAGATTTTATATTTCCATTAATTAATTCATAAGATTTGTTGCCAGGCTTATCTATTGAATAGTTACTATTTTCAACCCAAATAGAAATAACAGGAAATTGGTATTCAGACGGAATAAATGAATGAATTGCAATAAAAATTGTTAATATAAATGAGGCTGCTATTTCTGGAATATTTATTTCTTGTTTTAAAAACAGCGAATTCCAAGGAAAAATAACTGAAAAGCATATAATAGTGAACCAAACATAATAATAATCAATAAATTGTGGAAAAAAAACTGCAAATAAAAATCCAAAAACCATGCAAGTAGCAATTAATCTTAAAAATAATCGAAATAGTTGAATTTTAAAGAGACGTATCCAAAATGGATCCCAAAGAGTCATTCCAACAAAAAACGAACAAAAAAATAGCCATATCCATTCCTGTCTAAAATATAAAAAAGGAATACAAAACATAAAAATATACTGGATAAAATATTGTGTGATAGTAAGTCCCACAAATTCAAATAAATCTTTTTGTTTATGAATATTAATATGAATTTTTTTTAAGTTACTTTGATTTTTTTGCGAAATTCTAGTAATGTAACTATACCAAGTTGACATTAAAATAATTAAAATAAAAAATGCAATTGTAAATAGCCCCAAACGGTATGCTTTGGAATAATCTCTTGTAAGCCAGAAGCTCGAAGCAATACCCCAAATTAAGCTCGCCCAGGGCAAAAGACGAGAATACTTGCTATAAACACTTTTTGCAGTACTTAAATACTTCAAATGACCTCATCAATACAAAAACTTTACATATTAGAAATAATAGCTTTTGCAAACTCAGAACATTTCACTTCTCTTGCACCACTTAATTGACGTGCAAAATCATAAGTTACAACTTTTTGCGCAAGAGTTTTTTCAAAAGCCTTTTCAATTAATGTAACAACTTCATTCCACCCAAGATACTCAAACATCATATTACCACTTAAAATAACAGAACCTGGGTTAACTTTATCCTGACCTGCATATTTTGGCGCTGTACCATGAGTTGCTTCAAATAAAGCATAACCATCACCTATGTTTGCGCCTGGAGCAATTCCTAAGCCACCAACTTGTGCAGCAAGAGCATCTGATAGGTAATCACCATTTAGGTTGGTACAAGCTAGAACTTCATATTCATCTGGACGTAAAAGAGCTTGTTGAAACATGTTATCAGCAATAGCATCTTTAACAAGAATTTTACCAGCTGGAACATTCCCATTACATTCTTCCCATGTAACGCAATGTTCCCTAAATTCTGTTTTCGCAACTTCATAACCCCAATCACGGAAAGCGCCTTCTGTGAATTTCATAATGTTACCTTTATGAACTAAAGTAACGCTTTTGCATTTATTTTTAATTGCATAATTAATTGCAGCTCTTACAAGTCTCTTAGAGCCAAATTCACTTACCGGTTTAATTCCTAAACCAGAGTCTTCACGAACTTTTTTTCCTAATGTATTTGCTAAAAACTCACGTAATTTTTTTTGTTCTTCTGTACCAGCTTTGAATTCAATACCTGCATAAATATCTTCTGTATTTTCGCGAAAAATGCACATATTAACTTTTTGTGGCTCACGCACAGGAGAAGGAACATTTGTATACCATTTGACAGGACGAACGCATTGATAAAGATCCAGAATTTGTCTTAATGCAACGTTCAAACTACGAATTCCACCACCAACTGGTGTAGTAAGAGGGCCTTTGATTGCCACTCTAAATTCTTTAATGGCGTCAATTGTCTCATCAGGTAACCAATTTCCGTGTTTATTAAAAGATTTTTCTCCAGCTGGTACTTCCATCCAGTGAATTTTCTTTTTGCCGCCATAGGCTTTTTGAACTGCAGCATCAAAAACCATTTGTGAAGCATTCCAAATATCAGGACCTGTCCCATCCCCTTCAATATAAGGAATTACAGGATTGTCAGGTACTTCAATTTTACCATTTGCATCAGCTTTTATATGAGCTCCACCTTGTGGAACAGTAATCAATTTATAAGACATGCCTATCCTCCTTTGAGTTGTGTATCTCTTGGCAGAGCGATTGCTTTTTACAAAACAATAAATCAAGATTCTTTTTTGATAAAACTATATCAAAATATTTTCAAGCTTATATGACATAATAGTGCTATAAAATTATTTAACAGCTTCTATAGTTTCTATTATACTTTTAAAATCTTTCGGCATATCTAAATTGAATTCAAAATTCTGACCATCTAATTGAAATTTCAAATAACACGCATGTAGCATATGTCTTAATGCTATTTGATAATATTTATGTCCATAAATATTTTGTGAATAAGTTTTATCACCCAATATTGGACATCCTATAGCATTTAAATGCACTCTTATTTGATGTGTTCTGCCAGTTTTAGGAAAACAGGATAATAAAGAAATATTTGCATCACTATAATAATTCAATAATTTATATCTTGTAAAGGCTTCTTTTGCATTTTTATTTTTAGAATTTGGATTAGTAATTGCAAAGTAACAATTTTTTCTGTTACTATCTTTAGCAATAGGAAAAGATAATTCTCCCTCATTTTGTTTTGGTTTATAAAAACATAAAGCTAAATAATTTTTTTCAATTAATTTATCCTTGAATAAATTTTCAAATTTCTTTTGTACTTCTGTATTTTTAGCTATAATCATTAATCCAGAAGTATCTTTGTCTAATCTATGAACAAGAAACATTTTTTTTAAATCAAATTTTTGAGGATAAACTTTATTTAATAAGTGGAAAATTGTATCTGTACTTGAAGTTAAAGTTGCTTGAGAAGCCACTCCTGCAGGTTTATTAATAATATAAAATAAATCATTTTCAAAAATTAATGTATCAAAATCCAATTTTATATCTAAGTTATTTTTTATATTTAATTGCTTTATAGAACTTGTTTGCACATTATCAGAATTAACCTCTTCCCAAAAGAGTTCAATTTTATCTCCTAGTTTTACTTCTGTTTTTGCGATTTTAATCCTTTTTTTATTTAAATACGCACCTCCAGAATCAATTATGTTTTTGATCCTCTTTCTACTTAAATTTGGGAAGAGATATGTAGCTACAACATCAAATCTTTCTCCTTTATGAACTTCAGAGACTTTAGCACTAACCGTTTTCAGCATATTTATACCTTAAAATAATATGTTACAAAAAAATTAAAAAAACTGGATGACAGGCCAAGGTTTTTATTGCATACATGCCTATCAAAGTCTCTTTAGTCTTACTACATGGTAGACCAAAGACTCTACAAACTTTTCAAAAGGTAAAGTAAAAATATGCAACTTAAACGAAATATTTCCAAAACAAGTCTTTTGTTTTTATCTATTGGCTCTATGGTTGGTTCAGGTTGGCTTTTTGGTTCCTTCTACACTGCCCAATCAGCAGGTCCTGCCGCAATACTTGCTTGGATTTTAGGTGGATTTTGCGTTGGTATTATTGCTTTAACTTTTGCTGAATTATCTACAATGCTTCCTCTAAGTGGAGGATCTACTGCTTATTCATTACTCAGTCATGGCAAAATGACCGGTGCTATTTTTGCATGGATCACTTGGCTATGGACAATGGTCGTAGCGCCAATTGAAGTACAAGCAGTCTTGCAGTATGCATCTAACTACATTCCTAATCTTATGGAAAAAATAAATGGAGTTGATACGCTGACTGGTAAGGGGCTATTATTCGCAACTTTATTAATGGCAATCTTATCATTTATTAATATCGTTGGCGTTAAATTTATGGCCGAAACAAATAAATTTGTTGTCATCTGGAAATTAATCATTCCAGTAGGAGTTGCGATATTACTCTTATCAACTAATATCCATCCAGAAAATTTAACTTCCCATGAATTTTTTCCATTTGGATTTAACGGATTACTTTCTTCCATCTCTATTGGTGGGGTTAGCTTCTCATTTTTTGGTTTTCAGACTGCCATTTTTCTTGCAGGAGAAGCAAAAAACCCACAAAAATCAATTCCATTTGCTTTATTTGGTTCAATTTTAGCAAGTATGGCTTTATATGTTATTTTACAAATTGGATTTATCCTATCAGTTGAGCCTACTGCTATTACAAATGGCTGGGATAAAATTAGTTTTACAGGCGATGCTGGCCCATTTGCGGGTATATTTATAGCCTTAGGATTTGCTTTTATGGTAAAAATTCTTTACTTTGACGCAATTATTTCTCCCTTTGGAACTGCAGTCGGCTTTGTAGCATCTTCTTCTAGAATTTTATATTCAATGAGTATTCAAGGAGATGCGCCAAAAGCATTTTCTAAAGTAAATCGCTTTTCAATTCCTTGGACGGCAATATTAGTTAACTTTTTAATTGGAATGTTATTTTTTCTACCTTTTTCCGGATGGCAATCCATGATTGCATTTTTATCCGCTGCAATTGTTCTCTCTCTTGCTTGTGGGCCAATTTGTTTACCAATTTTTAGAAAAAATCTTCCACACTTATCTAGGCCATTTAAACTACCTTATCCTAAATTTCTTTCGTTCTTATCATTCTATGTTTGTAATCTCATGTTGCAGTGGACAGGTTGGGAAACAGTTTGGAAACTTTTTGTTGCAGTTGGACTTGGAGTTTTTGTATTTGTTTTATCGCATAATTTAAGCAAATCAGCACGCAAAGAAACACTATCCTTGAAATCGTTTAGTTGGTTATTACTTTATTTATTGCTATCAGGAATTGTTTCTTATCTCGGTACTTATAAAGGTGGGTTAGGGGTTATTTCTATGCAGTTAGACTTTGTTGTTATAGCATTTACAAGTTTAGTAGTATTCATCTATGCACAAAAAACTGCAATCAGCGAAAAAGAAACAAATGATATATATCAAAAAATTCTTAATAATCATTCAAGCTGATTTGCAGGAATTTCATTATTATTTTTATTTTTTCTTCTTTTATTATAAAAGAATACTGAATAAAATCCGCATAAAATACATAAAACAAAAAATATAATTGCTAGAACAAAATTAAAATAGAGCATTGAAACTAAACTTATAAAAGACAATATTAAAGCTATTATTGGAAAATAAGGATAAAATGGAGCTCGAAAAGGACGTTCAAGTTCAGGTTCTTTCTTTCTTAATTTTATTAATGAAAACATAGATATTATATACATAATTATAGCACCAAATACTGACATAATAACAATACTAGCACTGAGAGTCTGGCCTTGAATTTTAATAATATTATCACTAAAAATAACTAATACTCCAAAAATACTTCCAGCAAATATAGCAACATAAGGAGTTTTAAAAGTAGGATGTATTTTTGCCAAAAAACTAGGTAAATATCCTTCTCGTGAAAGTGCAAATATTTGTCGAGAGTATCCCATTATAATTCCATGAAAAGAAGCAATTAATCCAAATAACCCTAACCAAACAAGCATGTGCAACCAACCGCTTGAGTTTCCCACTATAACTTTCATAGCTTCGGGTAGCGGATCATTAATATTTGCAAATTTCCGCCAATCACCTACACCTCCAGCAAAAATCATGACACCAAGAGCTAGAACTATTAAAGTCATAATTCCAGAAATAAATGCTCTGGGAATAGTTTTTCTTGGATTTTTAACTTCTTCAGCTGCCATTGCAGCACCTTCAATAGCTAAAAAGAACCAGATAGCAAATGGAATAGCAGCTAAAATACCAGAAACACTTGCAATTGAAAAATGATCACTTCCTGCCCAACCATTACTAATAAAGTTTTCTAATTTAAATCCTGGAAAAACAACTCCCATAAAAATTAATAATTCTATAATAGCAAAAATTGTAACAATTAATTCAAAACTTGCAGCAATACTCACACCTATAATATTTAGTATTGTAAAAATAAAGTAACAAAAACATGCTATCCATTTAGGATCCAAAGATGGAAATTGGACATTTAAATATGCCCCAATTGCCAATGCAATTGCTGGAGGTGCAAATAAAAATTCTACTAAAGTAGCAAATCCTGCAATGTAACCTCCTATTGGCCCAAATGCTCTTTTAGCATAGGCAAATGGCCCTCCTGCATGAGGAATTGCTGTTGATAATTCTGTAAAACTAAATATGAAAGTAAAGTACAAAGATGATATTAGAAAAAAAGTAATTAAGAATCCTAAAGTTCCTGCGCTACCCCAACCATAACTCCAACCAAAATACTCTCCAGAAATAACAAGTCCTACAGCAATACCCCAAAGTTGAAATGTTCCCAAAACAGGTTTTAATTTATCCTCTTTTATTTCCATATTATCCTTCACAAAAAAAATTAAAATTTATAAAAATAAATTTAACATAGAATTATAAAATTTCTAATTTTTTTATTGTTTTTTATTTTGGATATCTATCATAAATAAGTATTTATATAATTGTATTTAATTGTAGAAAATTAAAAAAGACAAAATAATAATTAAAGTAACTTAATATAGTTTTAAAATTAGAATTATTCTATTTTATCTAAAAAAATCCTTAAATTTTTATTTTTATGTTTACATTTTTTAATTTAAGCTTATATATTCTAATTTAATTTAATATTAAGATTAGAAAAAGATGACTTTTTAAGGAATGGGGGATTAAGATGTCTACAAGACTTTCTGGAGTTAGATTTTTTTCCTTGGGTGAATCCTGGAGGAATGCTTTTATTAGTGGCAAATCAATTTGTGAGATAGCTCATGAAGAAAAACAAAACCCCCAAACCATCAGCAGAGCAATCTGGCTAGCAAGAATCCCAGAGTCATTAAAACAAGAAATTCAAATGTACCCTGAATTATTTTCAAGGAAAATTTTAATCGATACCTTTGCTGCAAAAAGAAACCAATGTGAAAAAGATAATTTCAAAAAACTAAGAACTGAAGTTAAAAGAATGATTGAATTAGGTAAAGGAACAAAACCAAATTTAACTACCAAGAAAAAAAATAATATTTTAAAAAAATTTAAATTAATAAAGACTAACCCTAATTTGCAATTACAAGAAGCAATTAAATTAGAAAATTTAATAAAAAATAAAATAAATTTACATTGCCGAGTTTCTTTTAACAGACAGGGTCAAGGGGAACTAAGAGTTTTTTTTGATAGCAAAGAAGAACTCAAAAATTTACTCCAAAAATTAACATAATATTTTAATTTTATTGAGTTTTTATCCTTTTTGGATTATGTAATAAATTCTGTTTCCTATTTGCTTAATATTTAAAGGAATGAAATTATGCTAAAAAAGTTTTGTCCATTTATATTAGCCCCATTAATTATAAATTCTTTCTTACTAATACCTATATCTGCTTTTCCAGAAAACATGAATTCTAAAAGAAATAAGTTCACAATGAAAAAACCTTTGCAACCTCCAAAGTATAACAATCAATCTAAACCCCCCTCAAACTTCACAATAAATTATCAAGAACAACAAAAATCAACTTTACCTTTTAGTGATCGTAGAGACTATGAGGAATCTATTAAAGGGCTATTAGCAAAGCCGAACGATAGGTTTATAAAAGGGAGTAATGGGAATATTATTTGGGATTTTCATTTTTATGATTTTTTAAAGACATTAACTAATACAAGTAGCATTCATCCTTCTTTATACAGACAGGCTGTACTAAATATGGAATATGGATTATTTGAAGTTATTCCAAACAAAATTTATCAAATAAGAGGATATGATTTAGCAAATTTAACTGCTATTAGAACACAAAATGGTTGGATATTGATAGATGTGTTAACATCCAAGGAAACCGCTCAAGCGGCATTAAATTTATTAAATAATTACTTTGGAACTCTTCCCATAAAAGCAGTTATATACTCTCACTCACATAGCGATCATTTTGGAGGAGTGCACGGTGTAATTAATGAAAATGACGCTCGAAATGGAAGTATTAAGGTCATAGCTCCCAAAGGATTTATGGAGGCAGCAGTTTCCGAAAATGTTTATGCAGGAAATGCAATGAACAGGAGACTGTTTTATCAATATGGTCTTTATCTCCCAAGAAATGAGCAAGGACATGTAGACCAGGCCATTGGAAAAATGACTTCAGCAGGTACAGTTGGTTTAATTGCTCCAAATTACATAGTAACAAATAATTTTGAAACTATGATAATTGATGGGGTTAAACTAGAATTTCAAAACACACCAGGAACCGAAGCCCCTGCTGAAATGAATATTTATTTCCCTGAATTAAAAGCATTTTGGGCAGCTGAAAATATTACAAGTACTGTTCATAATATTTATACTTTAAGAGGAGCATTAGTAAGAGATGCATTAAGTTGGTCAAAACATATTAATGAATCTTTGTACAGATATGGAAAACAAGCTGAAGTGATGTTTGCTTCACACAATTGGCCCAAATGGGGTAACGCACGTATTCAAGAATATATGCGGACACAACGAGACGTTTACGCTAATTTAAATAATGGTGTTTTAAATTTAGCAAATAAAGGTGTAACAATTAATCAAATTCATAACGAATATAAGCCACCTAAAAGTCTGCAAAATCAATGGGCTGCTAGAAGTTACCATGGTTCTGTAGCGCATAATAGTCGCGCTGTAATCAATCGTTATCTTGGATACTGGGATGCTAATCCCGCCACATTGTTACCTTTGTCTCCAAAAGATTCTGCCCCTCTTTATGTTGAAATGATGGGTGGAGCTGAAAAAATAATGCTAAAAGCAAACCAGTTATCTAATGAAGGAAAATACTTTTTTGCAGCAGAAATTTTAAATAAGTTAATTTATGCTCAACCACAAAATACAGAAGCAAAATTTTTATTAGCTGATGTATTTGAACAAATTGGCTATCAACAAGAAAGCACAAGCCTAAGAAATAGTTTTTTAGCAGCTTCTCTAGAACTCAGAACTGGAATTCCTTCAGGTGGAAAAGGAAAATCTACAAGTACAGATATGATAGCAGCTATGCCAACTGAGCTTTGGTTCGACTATATGGCAATTCGTTTAAATAGTGCAAAAGCAGAAGGAAAAAACTATATAATTAACTTAACTACACCTGATAACAATGAAAAATTTGTTATAGAATTAAGCAATTCTTCTCTAACAAATATTAAGGGTTTTTTAGCTGATAACCCCCACCTTTCAATGACAATTAATAGGGCTGATTTAGAAGAAATTATTACCGGTAAAAGTACTTTTGCAACTAAAATTAAAGAAGGAAAATTAATCGTTACAGGGGATAAAGAAATTTTAGCTCAGATAAATTCAATGCTGGATAAATTTGAACCAAATTTTGAAATTCTTCCTGGTACAGCAAATATATCCAACACAAGAAGTTAAATGATCCTTTCTTTAAAAAATATTTAGAATAATTCTAAAAAACAAAATACATAAATTTCTATATCTTACAAAATAATACAAAAAACTCATCTCAAGCATTTATTCCAATACTATTTCTATATATATTAAATTGAATTTATAACCTGGAAGGAGACCAAATGGATTTGGTTTTTGACAATATTTTCAAAAATGGAATTTTAAACAAATATAAAGTAGAAAGAATTTCTCCTAAAGAGTATTGGGAAATTTTTTATGATGAGTTTCCCAATGAAGAACTGAATAAGATGACTTTTATTCGCGAAGCATTATTGTCCGAAGAACAAAGAATAAAAAGACAATTGCTAGAAGAACGTTACCAATTCAACAAAATTGAGAATTATATCAAAGTAATGGATGGTAACTTAACAATAGCATTATTTCGCGGAGAACAAAAATCTGTAGATATCTATTATATGCGCCATGCTATTGTAAAAAGAGAATATAGAACTTATGGTATTTATAATGATTACCTAGATAAAGTAATTCAATATTGTAGCGAAAGGGGTTTCTTACAAATTATAAGTTGTTTTGTACTATCAAATATAAATATATATAGAACAAAAATCAAAAAAGATTTTTATTTAACAGGTATTGAAACTCATGCTGAGTATGGACAAATTGGATGGTTGTGTCATTTTCTTCATGAAGACTTGAAAAAAGCATTTTTCTTTCGTTGTGGAAATGTTGAATTCAGTAAAAATCTTTACAATAATTCAGAAAAAAATGCGGTAAGGTTATTAAAATTACTTAAAAATTATTCCTAAATAATATATTAACTACCAGCAGGTTCACTATTTTCATAACCTTTTATGGTTTCTGGATCTACTTTTTCCCTATTTATAATTTTCCAAGTTGATAAACCAATAATTATTAAAAACAAAACAAACAAAAGATAAAAAAGAGGATGAATAAAAACTGATAATGTAAGCGAAACAAATCCTAAAATTCCACAAACAACAATATTTGTCATAACTTTATCTGAATTATTAAGAGGCAATTCAGCATCAAGAACTGCTTTTGTATATCCTTGAATGAGAATTCTTCTTTCTCTGACTGTAGTGAAAAATTTAAATAAACTTTTAGGTGAGAAAGAATAGCGAATATACCAAAAGGGAATATGAACAATATGTAATCCAACAACTTCTATTTCTGTTCTATGTTCATATAAAGTACCAACTTTGGTTTTTACCATTCTTCTATGATACTCATTAATTTGATCTTTTGCTCTAGCTACAGCGGAAGTTTCTCTGGTTTGAATGCTAGCTACAGCTATTTCATTTGTTTGTTCATATTTAAAAGGTACTTTTGCTTCATAAATTGGTTTTAAACCCTCGTCTTGAACACCCATTGTTTCATCTAAAGGAAAGCCTTCCCAATCAACATTCACACTTTCTCTAGGATGATGTAGACGCTCCAAACCCCAATGTTCTTTAGGAGATTTTCTAGCTAGAATTGCCCATCTATAACGCCGACTAAAACGGCCTTCTTCTTTTATAAATCCTGAAGCCAAATCACGAACTCTACCAGGATATAAATTCTTTTTGGCACTATGCCCACTCCAAAAAGTATGCGCTTCTGCAGAGATTACCCAGTAAGGCAAAATGATTCCATATGACCCGAGAATACTAAATTCACTCTTTATTTTCCCAGGATTATGATACCTTTTTGTTATCCATTCATTAAAAATACTTTCTAAATTTTCTTTTTGAATTGTAGATGGTATGATATAATGATCACCTATTAAGTCTTTTGCACCTTCATCAGGATCAATAATAAATCCTGCCGAACAAAATGGACAGAGATGA